>CAIJKT010000460.1 GCA_903821255.1 uncultured Lentisphaeria bacterium
ATCTCGTATTACGGGCCGAAGTGGCGAAATTGGCAGACGCGCTAGACTCAAAATCTGGAGTCCGCAAGGGCGTGTGGGTTCGAGTCCCACCTTCGGCACCAACTTTTATACTCAAAATACCTAAAAATATAGACATCATGATTTTCTCTTGATATGCTATTTTGTCTAATGATATTACGAATTACAAGAACATAACAAGAACAATTGGTTTGAGCTTATTCAGGCACAAGCAAAAAAAACAATTATAATGCCAAAACAAGAACACCACTCAATCTTGGCATATATTTTATCGATTGATCATAAATTTGCTATGATTGATATTTAGGGATAACAAGAACAATTGCAGAATAACAAGAACATTGCCAGCCCTGATGTTGATAAAAATCCATGGCGGTTAAATCAGAAGGGACATACCTCCACAAAAGGATATTGCCGTACAGCTAAAATCAATGACGGCAAAAACATGGAAAAATCAGGGATGAACTGATTCAGCGACTTATACAATAAGACAGTCTTTCCTTTCGTTTCAACGCCCTAGCCGGCAGCGGAACCGCAGGCGGCGGATGGTGGCTTCCTTTATAAAGGAAATAGTCCGTGAAATAAGCAAAAAGAGGGTCATTTCCGCCATAATACGCTGCACAGCATACAATTTCAAAAAACTCTTAGTCATACAATTTCACACACCTTCTTTTGGGAAAGCCATTTTCATGGCTTTGGGCACCTGTTTTTGGTGTCTTTTTGATGCCGGACGTGGATATTCCCTTAAAATTCTCAAAATATGCGGCATAATATATGATGGCTGTTTAAACTACTACTGCTAAGGTATTTACATCCATCGTCTCTGTATCGGCCGTACCCGGCCTCCAACAACCATTGGTGGCCGGGGGGCGTATGCCCTGCCTGGCTGCCTATTACAACGAGAGGTGTAACATGAGTCCAGCCGCAGCGTTGATTCTCGAAATGCAGATCTTCCCGATCATCCGGAACAATCGAACATCGCCGAGGCTATGTTCGGATGATACAAAGCCAACAATGAACTGGAGCGTGGGAATGAACATCTACATTCGCTTCAGATCTTCCTTATCTTCGACAGCAATACAAACCCAAATGATCTCAATATAATTTAACAATAATTCTTCTTTCGGCATAATACTCGACGGAACATAGCCCCCTGATGTGTATGGCGCACATCAGGGGGCTTTTCTATTTTAACCAAATAAAAGAAAGGATTTCAAGTTATGCATGCTCTGAACGAACAGTCGAAAATGATCATGGAAGCCTTAATTACACAACTGGATGACGGTTATTTGAAACTGGATAACACGAAGGGAACCTTCATGCCGCTGATAGTGGAGAAAGTCACAGACGAGCCAGGCTTTACCGCCGTTTATTCGCTGGCCCATTATGGCGAACAGAACGGCGACCTGATGGCTGACCCGGAAATGACCTTCGGCGAAAGTGATCACGAGTTTTATCCGTTGAGTTTCCGGAATGATTACGTCGGGGTTTATCAGGAAGTGATTGCCGAACAGGTCAACCTGAAACGGCAACAGGAGCTTTCAGAGTTTACCGCGATATGGCTGGAGAATATCGTTGACCAGCAAAAATTAATCATCCA
>CAIJKT010000461.1 GCA_903821255.1 uncultured Lentisphaeria bacterium
ACATGTCAAGGGATTTGCTCAAAAAGACTGGTATGGCCCTGTAAATCGCGGCAGTTCTTTTATGCCGCCCAATCTGTAGTTTACTGCAGAAAACGGACGCAGACCGGCTTGCCGATAGTTATCTGGCTGCCTGCCGGTTCCAGCGCTCCGGTTTCAGGATTGACCAGGAAAGTGCAGACACTGTCGGAATCCTGATTGGCAACCACACAGAAACGGCCTGACGGGTCCAGATTGAAATTGCGCGGATTTTTAATGCCCGCATTCTGGAATCCGGTCAGCGTCAATGTTCCCTTTTCCGGATCAATCTTATACATGGCGATCGAATCGGGTCCGCGGTTTGAACCGTCAAGAAATTTCCCATTGGGGTGAACTCTGACCTCGGCACACCAGCTTACGCCTTTAAAGCCGTCCGGCAAAGTGGATATGTGTTGAATTTCAGTCAAGGCACCGGATTGAGCGTTGTATGCATAGGCGGTTATCGTCTCATCCAGCTCATTGATGACATAGGCGAACTTGCCGTCAGGTCTGAAAGTGAAATGCCGCGGACCGGCTCCCGGCTGCACTGCGGCAAACGCAGGCGTATTCGCTTCCAGCCTGCCGGTTGCGGAATCCAGTTTATAGATCATTATTTTATCCAGTCCCAGGTCGGCGGCAAAGGCGAAACGGCCGTCCGGACTGAGGTTGATGCTGTGCGCATGCGGCTCTTTCTGCCGACTGGGATTAACACTGGAACCCTGGTGCCGGATAACGCTGACCGGAGAAGACAAAGTTCCGTCTGCATTAATCGGAATGGATGCCACGCTGCCGCTGCTGTAATTCGCGGCCAATAACACCCTGCCCCCGCGATCAATGGAAATGTGACAAGGCCCGCTGCCGCCGGACGAACACTCATTCAGCATCGTAAGTTTTTTCGTCGCCGGATCAATTGCAAACGCTCTCACCGTTCCGGTCTTGCCTTCAGTCACGGCATAAAGGAATCTGCCGCCGGGGTGAATTTCAATAAAACTTGGATTAGCGACCTTCGCCGCCAGTTCCGGTTCCGATAATCTGCCGGTTTCCATATCCAGCGTGGAGCGGTAAATGCCCTCGGATTTGGTTTTATTGGTGTAAGTTCCGAAATACGCATCAAGCGCCATTCCGCCGCCCAATGTCTGCATTGCCAGTAAAGATGCCGTCATAATTATCTCCATAATTCAATGTCCTCATTGGGGTTCCAGCAGGATCATGGTTTCCAGATTCGGTGAACCGGGAAACATATCGAGCGGCAGAATACGGTTGGGGATATAGCCGTTCTTATTCCATTCCTGGAGTTCGCGCGGAATTTCGTCGGTGCCGCAGAAAATATGCAGAACGCGTAGCGGCTGGCGTTCCGCGATAGTTTCGATAACGCCATGAGCGGTGCCGCTGCGCGGCGGATCAAGCAGCACGACTTCTTTGGGCCCGGGCGGCGGCAGTTTATCGCTCAGGGAATCCGCGGTGACGGGACTGGCAATGAATTTGAGCGGCTTGCCGGGAAAATGATATTTGGCGTTCTCAATTGCCGCATGAATGGCCGGCCCTTCGATATCCATCCCGATGACCGGTCCGGCATAAGGCGCTGAAGTCAATCCGATCAGGCCGTAACCGCAGTAAAGGTCCAGCATGCGGGTATCCGGAGTCAATTTAAGCAGTTCCCGGATGGCACCGGTAAAATACGGCAGCATGGATTCATTGACCTGCGAAAATATTGTCGGCGGATATAACAGGCGGATGCCGTCAACCGTGATGTCGATGTTTTCCGGACCGAACATTTTTTTCAGGGCGACGCCTTTTTCCGGACGTTTGCTTTCCAGGTAATAATCGGATTTAGTTGGATCAACATACATAAAACAGGAGATGATGCGCGGATCATTGTTTTTCAGCGTTGCGGCGAACTGCTTGATTTTACGCACCACAATACTGTCAACGGTATGGACGTTCAAAATTACGGAACAGCGGGTGTAGGAGCCGCGGATAATACAGAAATTAAGGCTGCGCGCCAGCATCTGATAATTGACATTGGACAACAGATCGAGCAGCAGTTGATAGATGGACAGATGCAGCGCCGGTTCCAGCGATGACTGCTGAAGCGTTCCCGGTTCGCAGCGACTCTGTTCCAGTACCAGCGAGGTCTTGCCTTTGTAAAATAAGACGCGCCGCTTCGAGTTGGTACGGTAGCCGCGCGACAGCGGCGAAGGAATTATTTTTTCCGGCATTCCCGGAATATCATTTTTCTTCCAGAACAGTTCCAGCGCCTTCTGCTTGATCAGGCACTCATCCGGGTAGGTGAAGCCGGCCAGCGGGTCGGCCGCATGGATATCGAACAACACCTTATTCGGAAACTCCCGGCACACTTCCCCCACATACTCGGCATAGCCCATGACCTCCGGTTTTATTTCAGCGGTCTTCACAGGCAAAGCCGGACGCGGACGGCTGTCTGTCTCTTATCGGCTGGCCGCCGGGGCATAGCCTGAGCGCGGACGCGGACGGTTGTCCGTTTCATGCCGCAACGGCCTGACATCACTTTTCCTGACGCCGGACGGTGCCGCCGGACGGCGGAACGTCTCTCCAGGTTTATTGGTGCCGGACGCCGCAGTGCGCGGCGATTGCGGACGCGGACGGTCATCCGGTTTATTGCGGTTCGCGGCAGACGGCTTCACGCCGTCCTGCTGCCACGGCTTATTGTTCTTTCTATGCTTGATTTTCCTGATCTCTGCCATATTAATTCTTTCAAAAAATGTTTACTCAATATGCTTCAATTATGTGCTAAATACAAGCAGATAATTGAAGAGTTTAGCGGTTCGCAGCCGTTGCTGATCCGCCGTTCGTCCGTCAGCGGCTTTGCCGCGTTTTGCAGCAGTTGTCGCATGCGGTCGCTGGTGGCATAGTCCAGCGCGGTTTTGCCGCTGTTGTCGCGGCGGTTTACATCCGCCCCCTGTTTAATCAGAAACTGCGCCTGTTCCGTGAGGTCCAGCATTGCGCAAAACATCAGCGAGGTTTGCATATCGGCATCGCCGGCATTCAGATCAATCCCCGGCTGCTGCGCGATAAACTCCAATACTTTTACCGGCAGTTTGTTGGAAACCGCCAGGTGCAGGGTCGTCCACTTGGCCCCGCCCATCGCATGAATATCGGCCCCGCGCGACAACAGGAATTTCAGCATGGCGATTTTAGACACTGCACAAACTTCGGGATTATCCTTTAACTCAGGATCTATAATCAATGATCGTTG
>CAIJKT010000462.1 GCA_903821255.1 uncultured Lentisphaeria bacterium
ACAAAACCGTCTCTGGCGGAATCGAACGGACGGCTGGCTTTTTCAGGCGTTTCGTTATAGTCTTTGGACAGCGCCCGGATGGCGATAAAGCCCAGGGCCTGAGCCCAGCTTAATTCTTCCGCCCCGCCGCATACCACCATATCATAGAGCCCGAACTGGATCAGCCGCATGCCGGCCAGAATGGCGTGGGCGCTGCTGGCGCAAGCCGAACTTATATCGTAACTTTCGCCGGAAAAGCCGAAGATCAGCGACAGATTGGCGACTGCGGAAGACGGCATCACTCTGGGAACGATGCATGGATTGACATTGCGCAGTCTTCTGGTCTTATCATAAGCGAGGGCGGCTTCATAGGTTTCCTGGTAATTGCTGCCGGCAACCCCGCTGATGACCGCAATCCGGTGACTTCTTACGTCCTCCAGTGGAATTGCCGCTTCTTTCAGGGCCTGCTGCACCGCGACGATTGACATCCTGGCATTGGCCGGCGCGAAACGCAGCCGTTTTTTGTCCAGCAGCTCGCACGCCGGGTTCTGGTCGGCAAATCCGCCGACCTGACAGTCCATCCCGCGATCTTTCCAGTCCTGAACAAACGTAGTTCCGGAACGGCCTGCCCGCAGGGCTTCTTCATTTATTGGTAAACCATTACCTAAAGGCGTCAGCAAACCCCTGCCGGTAACTAAAACTTTTCTCATGGATGAAACTTCCCTTGTCTCCAAAACATTTTTGTCTCTGCATTTATACCCCACACGAATATAATCATTTTTATATTAATTTCTATTGCGGAAACGAATATTTTTGCAGTAAATGACGTTACAACTGCAAAAAAGCGTCCAAAACAGGCTGCCGCAACACAGATGCCTGATTAACAGAAGTTTCCGTACTGGCAGCAGTCTGACGGGACTCACAGGATACCGGCACAACCGACATTCCGGAGAGTTTGGAGAGCTCCCGAGCCGGGAGATTGTCGGTTTTCCCGCCAATCCCGGCAGAATGGACTGCATGGACGACATGGACAGCATGGAGGTCCGCTGTCGCGGAGATTCCGGAGAGTTTGGAGACCTCCTGAGCAGAAGATGATTCCGGACAACCGTCCGATCCGGAGAGTTTGGAGACCTCCTGAGCTGGAATGTCTTCGCCGCTGCGGCCAGCAGAACTAACCGGGCAACCGCCCGTTCCGGAGAGTTTGGAGACCTCCTGAGCAGAAGATGATTCCGGACAACCGTCCGATCCGGAGAGTTTGGAGAGCTCCTGAGCAGGGGGTGTTTCTGTTGTATTGATTCTCCCAGTATTCACAGTACTCCCATTATTCCCATCAGACTCGCCCGTTCCGGAGAGTTTGGAGTCCCGTTGAGCTAACCAGTAGACGGATTGCCTTCAGATTTGGCGGAAGCTGACGCACCGTGGTTTTACGGAGTCTGCCGTCATGGTAGAGTTCAGTCCTGACGGTGCAATCGCCCGTCGCGATTGCCAGCAACTGACTCCGCAAAAGACCGTAACACTGCCTCCTGCCGCTGTCCAGCGCGGCGGCGAATTCCGGAAAATGTTTCTTATAATTATAGAATGAGGCCGGCGAGATGCCCAGCCGTCTGGCGATTTGGGAATCAGTATCGCCGGAACTGGCGCAGATTTCTGCTCTCGCCGGAAAAAGTTCGTCATCATACTTTAAACTTGTCGCGGAATTGCCGCTTACAGGTTTTGGATTTGGCAGCCCGGCGGGTTTTTCATCGGCATACTGTTTGTTCCGGTCCAGCCAGTAAATGACGGCTTTCAGATCCGGCGCCCGCTGCCGCACGGTTTTGATTTCGCGTCCGCTGTCACTGTTTCTGACGGCGGTGACAAAGCAATTGCCCATTGCCAGGTCCAGCACTCCGGTTTCCATGTCGTCGTCAACCGCCTGCCGTCCGAGAGCGATTGCTTCGGCGAATTCCGGGAACTGCCGCTGATAGGCGTAAAACGTTTCCGACCCGATTTTCAGGTTGGCCGCGATTTGACTGTTGTTCATTCCCTTTGCCGCGTATTCCCCGGCTCTTGCCGGAAAGCTTTCATCATACTTCAATTTCGCCATTTTTCAGTCTCCATTTTTTATATTTTGCCAGGCGTTGTGCATCTACATATAGTAAAATTGTCAACTGAAACCGGCAATGTAGGCTCAAGAAGCCCATTTTTTCCGTTTTTTTAATCTCAAATAAAAACACGGGAAAATAAAAATTCCAAAATTAAGTATTTAAAACACTTGAAATAAGAATTATTACCACTTATTTTATCGTATGAAAAAAGAATTTGACAATCGTAATCTCAACGAAGCTCTGGAACTGCTTGGCGCAATGCTTGAGCGACAGAGCTCAAGGCATTATACGCTGGTAGTTTGCGGCGGGTCGGCGCTTATTACTATGGGTCTGGTCAGTCGAACGACTAAAGATGTTGACGTCGTAGCCATGCAGGATGAATATTGTAATATTCTTCCGATTCGCGAAATTCCTGCTGAATTACAGGAAATTGCCGGAGCCGTGGCGGAGCAATTGCAATTGCCGGACAACTGGCTCAATGCCGGACCGGGGCCGATTATAAATAGAAATCTGCCGCATATGGGATTGCCGGAAGGGTTCTCCGGACGATTAACGCAATTTAAATATGGCGGCAATTTAACTGTATCATTCATCAGCCGGCTGGATCAAGTGTTTTTCAAGACTTTCGCTGCCGCTGATAAAGGCGGACCGAGTTACCATCTTGACGACTTACTGAAACTCAAGCCGGCGGCACAGGAACTTCTCGAAGCTGCCCGGTGGTCCATGATTCAAGATCCATCCCCGGCGTTCCGGACAACGCTGGAGCAAATGTTTAACAGCATAGGATTTCCGGATGCCGCAAGCAAAATATAACGCTTCGCAATTAAGCAATAAAATACATGACGTCATGCCGCGCCTGCTATGGCGGCAATGGTGCGATCTGGGTGTTAAGGGGCATGGCGGCGAATCAGGCGGAATTGTTATTGACCCGGAAGCGCTGATTGTCGCAACCTGTATCTGGGGGCGTTACGAAATGCGGCTCTTTGAAGAGATGCTGGACTGGCTGATTGAATTTCACCCTGCAATCAATATTAACCGTTTAAAAGCATTCCATGCGCGGCAAAGTGCGGAAACACAAAGCATTTTGTCCGCGGTTGCCGATTTTACCGGAAACACGACCGGAAACCGGCAATGGAAAAACTTTGAAGACGAAAGCAGCAAGGTCCAAATTGAGCCGCGAGCGCTGTTTATGCGCGACAAACATACCCCCGTGCCGCCTTTCGGCAGCAATTTTGACGAAGTCTTTAAAGCTCACGGCTGGATTACTGGAAAATTTGAACCGCGCGGGCTTGCGGGAAAGTATATTGATGGAATTTCCGCTCTCCGGCTGAAAATGCGGTATCTGTTCGGCTGTAATGCCAGGGCTGAAACAATTGCATTTCTGCTGACCAATCCCGACGGCGCTCATCCGCCGTTTATCGGAAAACAGATCGGCTATACCCAGAAAACAGTAAATGACGCGCTGTCAGCAATGGCCAGGTCAAATTATATTTGCCCGGAGACCAGCGGCAATAAAAGAATATATTATCTGTCGTCGGACTTTGCCGCGTTTTTAAGCGGACAGAGAAAATCATCCGGAATATGGTTTAACTGGATGCCGGCCTGCTGTTTCCTGGAACTGCTGGAAAACAAACTCAACGATTCCGGCTTTACGGAGCTGTCTGAACAGGCGCAGGCAGTTGAACTGCGGTTGATGCTGAAAAAACTGCCTTATCCGCCGGCGCTTTGTATTTCACGAGACGGCTTCAGCCGGAGACTGGCAACTGACGGCGATATCACGCAGAGCATGTTCGCCTGGGCGGAAGAGTTGCTTGAATTTATGCAGCAATAGTTTATAAAATCATCGTTGACAAGCCAAACCGGCATTGTAATGCCTCAGTCTTTAGAAAACAAGTTTATGACACTATGGCAACATTACGGCATGAAGAGAATTGCCGCTTGCCGCACTTTGAAATTGGCGGCTAAGATTTCTGCTGCCGGCGGAAATCGCGGGGGCTGATGCCGAAGTAGGCGTGAAACTGGCGGTTGAAATTGGACAAGGTCGGATAGCCGGATTTCAGCGCAATGGACAGGATATCTTCAGTAGTGTGGCGCAGCATTGCCGCTACCGCCTCCAGCCGCAGCCGTTTGATGTATTCCTGAGGTGAATATCCGGTGGCGGCATGAAATACCTTGCGGAAATTGGACACGCTGTAGCCGCATTTCCGGGCCAGCAGATCCATCCCGATATTTTCATGGTAGCGCTGAGTGATCAGCCTGATTGCCGGAGTGACCATTTCCAGCTTCCGCCGCGAAACCGGGCCCGGGGCAAAGGAGTCGCGCCTCTCCGACGGCAGGATCCGGTGCAGCCGCACCATCATCGCCCAGACCAGCGCCCGCACCAGCGAACGGTATCCGTCTTTGCGCTGCTGCAGTTCTTCGATCACGGTGCGGATAATGGCGCAAAGCTCCGGATGTTCCGCCGCCGCCAGGACATTATTGAAATCGGGACCGCTGAGCAGTTCGGTCTCCAATACCGCCGCATCCTCCCGGACAAACCCGGCCAGCAGCGCCGCCGGAGCGAGATTGACAAAATACCAGTCGGTCACGCTGCCGGGCGACCCCTTCATCGTATGGAGTTCGCGATGGTTGATGACCACGGCGTCACCGGCCCGGAAGGTCCGTATCTTGTTTTCCACAATGAAGATACCCGATCCGCTGCAGCAGCAGCCGATCTCAAGGCAGTCATGCACATGCGCCTCAATCGGCACATCCGCACGGAGGGTGTGATCCGGCGCCGCCACCGGAAAGGCATCGTCCAGCCGGATCGGGGCAAAAACCGCGTCAAGTAACTCTTTTGATTGATTAAGCATAGTATTTTTATCGTTTTAAGGGAGAATATACCTTTTAGATTAACTATAGTATATACAGGCAATAAAATCAACTGTTATTAGTTCAATACAGGAGCAAATCATATGAAAGCAGCCGTTCTTACCGCCACCGGGTTTCAGATCAACGAAGAAAAAATACCGGAATACGGTCCGGACCAGATACTGGTGAAATCATCCGGCTGCGGTGTCTGCGAAGGCGATGTGTTCCAGTACATCACCCGCATGAACAACCCGGAATCCAGGCAGGAATTTATCCGCATGGGTCACGAAGGTTCGGGCATCGTCGCTGAAACCGGCCGGAATGTGACCGGATTCAAGCCGGGGGATAAAGTCACCGCGCTTGGCGGCGACTACGCTGAATACTTTGTCACCACTCCGGACAGGCTGGCCATAGTTCCCGGCAGCATCGAGTCAAGCATGGCCCTGGGCGAACCGATTGCCTGCTGCATGTCCGGCGCGCGCCGCTTCGGCGTGAAGATGGGTGACCGTGTCGCCATTATCGGCGCCGGCTACATGGGGCTGACCTGTATGCAGCTGGTTAAACTGCAAGGCGCTGCGGAAACAGTGATTTTTGACCTGCTCGACTGGCGGCTTGAGAAGGCCGGAATCCTCGGCGCCGACGTTGTCATCAATTCAAAGGGCAAAACTCCCGCCGAACTGTTCGCGCAACTGGGAGAATTTGATGTGGTTATCGAAGCCACCGGCGTACAGGCTGCAATCGACCTGGGCACCGAATTGCTGCGGCATCACGGCACCCTGAATCTGGTCGGTTACCATCAGTCCGGCGGCGGCATCCGCCAGATCGATATGAAAACCTGGAACTTCAAAGCGCTCACCGTGATCAACAGCCATGTCCGCAACGAGGCGGAAAAGCTGGACGCCATGAAAGCGGCGCTGAAGTTAATGGCGCACGGCAAACTTGATACCAACGCGTTAATCACCAATTACCGGTTTGCCGACATCAATCAGGCGTTTCAGGACCTTAAAGCCCGCAAAGAAGGCCTGTACAAAGCCAATCTGATATTCTAAACAAAACGATGAACCGCGGAGTTGCCAGAAGGTTTTGACGGAAGATGTTAATGAATCAGGAGTATTTTTATGCAGAGTTCATTACCGGAAGCGCCGGCGGCTCCCAAAGTTGCCGGTGAAGTTAAAACTTTTCATTGCGGAACCCTGGTTTACACCCAGGCCGGACTTGTTGCGCTTTTCGGTTTCCTGCTCTGGGGTGACTTCTGCTGCATGATGATGCAGACGGTCATCCCGAGCATTCTGCCGCTGAAACTCAAGGCGCTCGGCGCTTCGAACGTCCTGATCGGGGTACTCCTCACCAGCATCTTCCCGATCTTCGGCGTGTTCATCTCGCCCTATCTCAGTTTTAAAAGCGATTATCTTAGAACCAGATGGGGGCGGCGCATTCCATTTTTCGCCTTATCCATTCCTTTTGTCTTCATAAGCATAATGCTGCTGGCTTTTTCAGACGACATCTCCGCGTTTCTGTATCGCAGCTCCAGCCTCATGGCGATGCTCTCGCCGGCATCAGCGGCAATTCTGGTCATTGCGGTGTTTGTCGTGTCTTTTCAATTTGCCGATGTAATGATCATGTCCGTCTTCCAGTACATCTTCAATGATACTGTTCCGGTTATGTTTATCGGACGTTTCATGGGTCTGATGCGGATCGTCGGCGGGGTTATAGGCTTCCTTTACAACTACTTCATTTTCAAATACGCCGAAAGCAACAGCAAGGAGATCTTCATCTGCACGGCATTCATATATCTGATAGGAATAGGCATGATGTGTCTTTTCGTGAAAGAGGGGAAATATCCGCCTGTCACCGAAAAGGAGAAGAACAATACCCGCGGCTGGGCTGGTTTTAAGACTTATTTCCGCGAGACTTACTCCTGCAAATTCTACTGGACGAAATTCATCTACAGCACCACCAGCGCCATGGCCTGGGCGGTCGGCCCATTCTATGTCTTCTATTACAAAGATCTGGGACTGTCGCTGGAATACATCGGGAAAGCGGCGGCCGTAGGCTCCGCCGCCGCCATTGCGGCGGCGTATTTCTCCTCCATCTTCATTGACCGCTGGCATCCGTTGCGCATAATGACCTATTCTTCCATTTTCGCCGTTGTTTTTTCGGCGGCCGGCTGGGTGTGGCTTTTTGTTACGCTTTCGCCTGAGGCATTCTTCTGGCTGTCCATGATGTTCGGCGGACTGATTGGCGCTTTTCATACCACCCTTGCCGCGCTTGCCAGCATGCCCTTCAACATCCGCCTGCAACCCAAATCCCGTTACGGACAGTTCTGCTCCGCCGAGTCCATTTTGCGGAACGGCTGCACGATTGCCGCCGGTTTTCTGGTCGGCCTTTTCTTCGACTCCCTGATGTGGCTTTTCCATGGTTCCGGTTACGCGTACCGTTTCATTTTTGTCTGGGCGCTTTTCTGGCTGATTGTCTCGGCGGCAGTCATCGGCAGTCTCTACCGACAGTGGCATGCGCTGGGCGGCGACTTTCACTTTCATCCCCCGGCCCCCTGGTCTGAGACCGGGTTCGAGGAGATGGAGCAGGCTCCTTACGTCAGCATTCAGACCCGCTGGCTGAGCTATGCGCTTGTCGTATTCCGTCTGCTGATGCTGCTTTCGATAGTTTATCTGATTCCGCTTACTTACTGGCTGTGGCACATTGGCTGGAGTTTTGATTTCAAGTGGCATCTTTTCGCAATAATCCCTGTTTCGATAGTGATTTACGGCGTCTGGTCATTTATTGAGCGCTCGATAAGAGCTGACGTCGCGCGCTGTCTGGCCGGGGAAAAGCCGCTTGACGGCATTCCGCATCACGGAGTATTCCTGCTGAAAGCCTGTGCGCTTCTCCTTATTTTCTTTGCCTGGACCGGCATGACGATTATGGCGGTCCGCGGCGGACTTCAAGGCGGCGTGATGGTTTTCGGCATCGGCAACCTGATCACGAATGCGCTGGTGATCGGCGCGGTGCTTGTTCTACGCCGCCTGGAGCGGGGATATGACCCGATGCTCAATTACGACGGGCGCAGGGAAGAGTACGCCGCCGTGGTGATTAATGAACCGCCGCCGGCAAACAATGAAGACGGAGCAGGGAACGACGATGACGGGGAATTGCCGGTGACGGCATAATTCGCGGCCCGGAGTTAAAATATAAAAGCCTTTTATTTTACGATAATGCATTATCTTAAAATAGGCAGGCATTGCAAATAACCGCAATCTGACGATTTCAAAACAGTTCGCCATCCGCCGGGGCGGCTTTTTTTGACGTTTTTTTCAACGGCCCCGGCTTTGCTTCCTGCAGACCGTAGAGCCAGGCGATCTCTTCCGGCCAGAGTGACGGGTCAATCGTTTCCAGTATCAGGGGAATGCCGTCAAACCGCGGATCCTGCATGATCCGGCGGAAAATATTTTCGCCGAGATTGCCTTTGCCAAGGTTCTCGTGACGGTCAACATGGCTGCCGAGCGAGGATTTTGCATCATTTATGTGCATGCCGCGCAAGTATTTAAATCCGATATGGCGTTCAAACTGCGAAAACGTCCAGTCAAAACCGTCATCCGTCGAAATGTCGTACCCGGCGGCGAAAGTGTGACAGGTGTCAATACAGACGCCGACCCGGCTTTTGTCCTTGACCCCGGCAATGATGGCGGCTACCTGTTCAAAGCTGTAGCCGACATTCGTACCCTGTCCGGCGGTGTTTTCAATGACGGCGGTCACGGAATCGGTTTCCGTCAGTGCCCGGTTGATCGCGTCCGCAATCCGTTCCAGGCACTCCGCTTCGCTGATTTCGCCTAAATGACTGCCGGGATGAAAGTTAAGCAGGATCAGGCCGAGTTGCTGACAGCGGACCATTTCGTCAATGAAAGCATCCGTCGCCGCCCGGTGTTTGACATCGTCAGGCTGTCCGAGATTGATCAAGTAGCTGTCATGCGGCAGGATATGTTCCGGCAGATAACCAAATTTGACGCAGTTGTCTTTGAACGCCTTGATCTCATCAGCGGCCAGCGGCGGCGCTTTCCACTGGCGCTGGTTTTTGGTAAACAGGGCAAAACCTTTTGCGCCGATTTCCGCGGCGTTCTCCGGGGCTTTATGCACCCCGCCGGCAGTGCTGACATGCGCTCCGACAAATTTCATAAAATCCCTCCGTCATTTATCCGTCATTTATGTAAGTTTTTTGTTTGTAAACAATTAAGCAATTTTGCTATACGTGGTATTTTAACTGTAGTTCTTCAGCAGACGGATTCAAATAATACTGCTGAAGCAGAAATTCGCTGTTGTATTTGCGGGTGTAATGGCGGAGCAGCGTTAACGGGGACAGCATCGGAAACAGGCCGTCAACATAGCCGTTGATCAGATCCAGCAGTTCCTGTTTTTCATAAGCGGAAAGATTCTTTTTAAAGTAACCCATGATGTGCATCATCACATTGCGGTTTTTCTTCGGGGTGACCTTGTAATCCAGCGCTTTCATCAAGGCTTCCAGATACCGTTTTTTCGTTTCCGTCAGATTTTTGTGGTTCTGCGCGGCGACAATCCGCCCCAGTTCTTTAACGCTGTCCGACGAATGTGCCATCAGCATATATTTGTGGCGGCTGTGAAATTCCACCAGCCCCTGTGCGGAGCCGTCGTTTTCTTCGTATTCCAGCCAGCGGCTGAAAACCATGATTTTATCAATGAAGTTTTCACGCAGCGCGTTGTCGTTCAGCCTTCCCTCCTCTTCAACCGGAATCAGCGGAAAGCGCTCCGTGAAGCCCCTGGCGAAAAGCCCGACGCCTTGTTTGACCGGAATGCCGTTGCCGCCGAACACTTTTACGTTAAATCTGCCGGAACTGGGGGACTTGCTTTTGAAAATGAAACCGCAGAGTTTCTCCTTTTCCAGTTCATCGAGTTTTTTTGTCATCCAGGAGTTCATCATTGCGGTGTGATCGATCCCGGTATGGATGGTGACCAGGCGGGGGGCGTCGATATCTCCGGCCAGGTGCATGGCTTCCCGCGGAACGGGCAGGCCGCATTCCACCTCCGGGCAGACCGGCACGAATTCGGCAAACTGTCCGAGGATGTCAACAATATAATGATCTAATTTATGCTGACCGTCATAACGTACTTTCTGACCCAGCAGACAGGCACTTGCACCAAGGCGGATTTTACGCATGAACATTTTCTCCTATCTCAGGTGTTCTTTAAATTCCTGCGAGGTTTGGCCGGCGCTCTGCCGGAGTATGCCGGCGACTTCCGGCTCGATCACCAGCGCGGCGCCGGGCAGCAGCCGGATTTTATTGGTCACCGTCTCCAGATTTAAATTTAGAATCGACGAACAGAACACGCAGGCCGTCAGGTAGCTGCCCAGCACCGAGGGATGGCTCTGATCGGGATCGTATAACTCAATGTCAGGATTTTTCGCGATGACCGCCTGCCAGGCGGGGCCTGCGGGAAATATCAGCGCATTGATCCGCCGGGCCAGTTCAATATACGCGCCGGTGATGCACTGCTGGGTTTCCGGAAGGAATTTTCTGGACCAGGTAAGATACAGCGCCGCCCGGGCTTTCTTTGATGTGACCTTGTTGAACAGCGCCGCGGCCGATGCATACATCTTGTCCGGGTCTTCGAGCGGCCGGGTGCTGAATTCCTGGAGCGCGACATAATCCCACTCCTCCCGCTGCAGCGCCTGGAGCGTTTCGGGATTGTAATAGTGCCATTCCAGCGATTTGCCGCCGGAGGTTACGGCGGACACTTCCAGTTTCATGCCTGCCGATTCCGCCATCTGGCGGATCATATCCGGCAGATTACTGTAAAAAGTATAGCTGTTGCCGATGAAAAGAATTTTTTTTGCACTCATTCGTTTCCTCCTGATAAAAAGGTCACTGATTAATATTCCCTAATTGAATGTTTTTTTCCATGAAATCCCGAATGTTATCACGAATATAATTCAAAAATGCATTTTTATCGGAAATCAAAGCCCCGGTTTTGTCGAGATTCCGGCATACAGCAGGCTGGCCGCCTGCGCTTGCAGCCATAACCACCGCCGGCGGGGATACTGCAAGAGGCGGTTTTTCCGCGGAACCGGCATCAATCACTTTAATCACTATAACGCCGCTTTTGAGTCCGGCGGCAAAATCGCGCTCAACCGCCTCTCTGACAAACGATTCGTAATTTTTGCCGTTCTGGTTATCGGTAAAACAATACACCGTCAGGATTTTTTTATTTTGCGCGGGTTCCGACGCGGCGGCTTTCAATTCCGGCCCGTCCGCGGGCGGGGCGACCTCAGTTGTTTTGATCGCGCCGGCCTCCCCTGTTTTATTTGAAGTAAAATGGATAATCCCGGCAATGGAGATTACGATCAGGAAAGTTATGACAATTCTGCGGATTCTATTCATTTTCTGCGTCCTTTGCGAATTTTATGATTTCTCCGGGAGAAGGAATTCTGCCCGATGTTTTTACTTTTCCGTCAATATAAATTGTTGCTGCATGTCAAATTTAAAATCCATCCGCATAAAGTGAAGAAAATCAGCAGATAGATAAAGAAATAGATCAGCATTCTGGTTTTCATAACCTGTTTGAGCATAACGAATTCAGGAATGCTTACCGCAACCGTGCTCATCATGAAGGCCAGCGCCGTGCCGGACGGCAGGCGCAGAATGGAATTGACGACCATCCCGGCAAATTGTTTTAATATGTCAAACATGATTTCTTATTCTTAAAATTAATGATTTTTCAAATCAACAGGCGCGATGCGCGCCGGATTGTTAAATGCCGAGGCCGGGTTAAAGATTCACGCGTTTCATTTTTTTCGTTCAATTCTTTTAATCGCTCTGTCAAAATCGCTTTCAAAAAGTTTACTTTGAACAATCCTGTATTTTTCAAATTCGCTTTCGGCAAAAGTCTTCGCAACTTCAGCGCTGATCATGCCGGGATTGTCCAGAATATCTTTCTCATTGAACTGCAAAAAAGCATCCTTCGGCAGTATGTTCCAAAATGGAACTAACTGCATTTTCATTTAACTCGCCGCTCGCAAAGATATTTTTAAGATGCTTGGTAATGGCGGGTCTTTGCACCCCGAACAAAAGCGCAATTTTTTCTTGCGTAAGCCAGATGGTTTTATTGTGCAGAAATATTTCAACTTTTACCTTGCCGCCGGGTGTCGTATAGAGCAGAAATTCGGTAAAACTGTTCTTGGGAACGATCTCATCTTTCTTCCGGCTCATATTTTCTCCTCGATTTTCTCCGCCATATTTAGCCCCTCCATTTTTCTGAACATGTCGAATTCGGCCTGTTTTACATACCGGTTATTAAATTTTTGGGATGCCGTACCAGGAATTTCTCTTTTATTCGCGGCATACACCGCACAACTCGCCAAATATGTAAAGCCTCTTTTCTACTATAAACGCCTTGACCGGCGATTACAATACTGTTTGTAGCTGGAACGGCTATAAAAGTTTTGATGTCATCCCTTCTTTATTAAAGGCTAAACAGTTTAAAATAAATGATTTAAGCTAATTTACTGTGGTAAAATTACTATATATGCAGTAGATGGCCCGAATGAGGCGCTGTCATGTGAAGAAAGTCTTGCGGGATAAAGGCGGTTTTGTAAACCGCAGTTGCTAAATCGGAAATGTCGAAAACCATCTGCCGGTTTATTGCTGATTTTGTTTTTTAAACTGGTAAAAAGCAGTATTTTTACTTGATTTTCCGGCATTTGCTGGCATTATTATAGCTCGCTGATTTTTGTTTAACAAACTTTTTTATAGAAAGGTGGAAATAATGGCAGTCAGTTTTAAAGATCTGGGCCTGGTCAACTCCAGAGAGTTGTTTGCCAAGGCAGTAAAGGGCGGATATGCTATTCCCGCTTATAATTTTAATGACATGGAACAGTTGCAGGCGATTATCATGGCCTGTACCGAAACTCAGTCCCCGCTGATTCTCCAGGTATCCAAAGGCGCACGCAGCTATGCCAACCAGACGCTGCTGCGTTACATGGCGCAGGGTGCGGTTGAATATGCCAAGGAACTCGGCAAAGGCAAGTCCATTCCGATCGTTCTGCATCTCGATCACGGCCCGGATTTCGAAACCTGCAAAAGCTGCATCGATTACGGCTTCTCATCGGTTATGATTGACGGTTCACATCTTTCTTTCGATGAAAATTGTGCTGAAACCAAAAAAGTTGTTGAATACGCTCACGCCCACGACGTCACCGTTGAAGGCGAACTCGGCGTCCTCGCCGGCGTTGAAGACGATGTTCATGCCGCAGAGCATGTTTATACCCAGCCGGAAGAAGTTGAAGAATTTGTCAAGCGCACCGGCGTTGACAGCCTGGCGATCGCCATCGGCACTTCTCACGGCGCGTTCAAGTTCAAGCCGGGTTCCGATCCGAAGATCAGACTCGACATTCTGCGCGAAATCGAAAAGCGCATTCCCGGATTCCCGATCGTTCTTCACGGCTCATCTTCCGTTCCGCAGGAACTGGTCAAGATTATCAATGAAAACGGCGGAAATCTCAAAGATGCTATCGGCATCGGCGAAGATCAGCTCCGCGAAGCCGCCAAATCCGCAGTCTGCAAGATCAATATTGACTCAGAC
>CAIJKT010000463.1 GCA_903821255.1 uncultured Lentisphaeria bacterium
ACGTGCTGTGCAGGATGGGTCTCCAAAGTGTCGGAGTGGTTTATGAAAACTGAAAACCGTCATGCTCAACGACTCTCCAAAGTATCGGAGTGGTTTATAAAAAAAGAAAAGCATTATGCTCAATGGCTCTCCAAAGTATCGGAGTGGCTGTTCAAAAACGGACGGTTAACCATTGCTTTCTGCTGGACGCAGAAAAGGAACAATAGGGTTTATGGGGTTGGAAACGGGTGTCCAAAATGACCAGGCTCTATGAGCAAGCAGAGGTTTTCGCGGCCCCTGGATACTCAGGATATGTCCAGAATGTCCAGGCGTCGCTTTATGGATTATTTCTTATCGTCGGATTTCGGGTTTGAGTCATTCAAGCCTGAGATCATCACGATATTCATATTGGGATTGGACAGCCGGGCCTGAATACTGACCAGCTTCTGATATTCTTCCGGGCTCAGGATGCACGGTCGCAGATTCACTGAACACGAGATCAGGATTTTTGTCGTGCTGAGCATGCTGGACTTTACCGTGACGGTGCCGCCGTCTCCGGGGCATGTCCACTTGATATCCGGCGGGAGCAGCCTGATGGAGGCGTTGTTTACCGGCAGATCAATGACATACTGCAGGGAAAGCCGCATCGGTTCAGAGCGGAAGTAGGGATTGACCCTGACGGCTTCGCCGGCGGCGAAAAGGCCGCGCAGCATATTGCCGGGCAGATTGAAGTAGAACAGACCGTTATCCCGCACCGCATAGCGTTCGACGTCAACGGCAATTGACTGCCTGCCGGGATAAGACTTGAAGTCAGTTTCCATATCCCTGGCGGGAACGGCCGACTGGGAAATGTCCGCTACTGTCCGCTGGATATAACGGCTGCGCTTTTCCGGGGTGAATTCGGAAAACATTTGATTGGAGGCTCCGAAGTTTCCGCCGAAGAACAAGTTGGATATCTCGATCCCGGCATAGCCGTCGGCCTTGAGTTTGATCGCGCACACGGTTTTCTGAAAATCCTGAAAATCCTTGCCGGTCTTTATAATGTCGATGCTGTTGTCAGCCAGGTTCAGGCAGTATTTGCCGTTGTGCGGACTGGTTCCCAGAGCGGCGTACTGGTTCGTGTCATTCAGGATAACGGAGGTTTTGCCGTAATTGACGCGGACCAGCACTTCGCCGAAAACGGACTGCGGATATTCTTCGACCTTCTCAAAAATACCGGGGAGTCCGGTGAATCCGGAAGCCAGCACGAGTTCAGCTTTAAGTCCGGCAGCCCGGAGCATGGAGCAGAGCAGCACTGCATGGTCGGCAGTGTTGCCATAGCGGTCGGCGAGCACTTTGTCGGCCGGCGTAACACATGAAACCGGCAGGTCATCGAATGCGGGTCCCGCGGGGCGGATGCTTTCGGCCACAAAATTGCGGATCGCCAGGATTTTTTCGGTGTCAGTGCTGAGTTTTTCAGTTAACTTAACAGCCATTGCCGCAGAACCGGGCTGGCCGGATGCCGCTTTTTCCAGCACTTCACTGGAGGCTGTTCCGTAAGACTTCCAGTCGCCGGTCGAGATAAAGATGGAAGGCACAAAGCTCCATACAGGAGGCAGCGCCGGTTCGGCTTTCAGGGCCGGAACGTTTTCCACTTCCCAGGTTATCCGGACTTTGCCGCTGGCGGTATCTTTCGATTCCTTGACGCCCTCCGGCACCGGGGAAATATTGACCGGGAGTTTTTCGTCATAGGTCAGGGTGATCTTTTTCTTCACTATCGGGTCGAAACTGCGGAACAACCCGATGATTCCGAAGAACGGGCGGTCTTTATGTTCCCGGGTGATGGTGTACTGGATTTCGCTTCCGGTCTGAACCCCGGGGAGGCTGGCGACCAGTATTTTACCGGCGGGATAGCGTGGCGCGGAACCGCTCCAGGCTTCGTCCATCAGGTTCAGTTCCTTGCTCTCAAGTTTTCTGACCGAGCCGTCCGGGCTTTTAATTACCGCGTCTGTGACAGAGACTTTATCCCATACCGGATTGTAGCTGATTTTCAGTTCCGAATTGTTCTTCATGCCGGCGTAGGTCAGAATCCTTTTGGTGACTTTCTCGGTAAAAGTCCATTCGCCTTTGCCTTTCAAGTCAAGTGTCACTTCCTGTTTCAGAATGACGGCATCGGCGCCTTCATAGGCCTGATTCACCGCGCTTGCCTGCCCGTTAACTGCCGCCGGACGGAATACCGGCATTTTGCGCTTCTGGTATTCCATCTCCTTCAGCAGTTGCTTGAGCGCATCATATTGCGGCGGCAGAAATTCCAGTGTACGCACCTGGAACACGCTGCTGCCTTCAAGCTCAGAGCCGGTGGAACTGATATTCCGCACCCATTTGATTTGCGGGGTGTCAACCGCCTGATATTTCGGCATCAGCTCGGGAACAAGCCCGGACGGCAGTTCAACTTTAAAGCTCTCCTGGATGCCGCAGGTGGAAAACACTTTCAGCGGAAACAGCCGTTTTTTCAGTCCGGTGGAGCCCAGGACAAAGTTTACGACGCCGAAACTGGAGCCGAACCAGGGCGGCGCGACCATGGTGTCATTTTTGCCCTGGATCAGGAAATCCGGTGCTTTGAACTTGATCACCGCCTGCAGCGGAACCGCCACATTTGACATCAGTTCCGGCGTGATTTTAAGCGAGGTTATTTCAGCCCCGGAAATGGTGTTTTTCAGCCTGGCGGCGAAAAATTCGCGGATCTGTTCAGGTTTGGAATGCCCGAAGAAATCGCGATACGCCCCGTCGTTGATCCCCTTGAAGTCCAGGGTGGCAGTACCTTCAAAT
>CAIJKT010000464.1 GCA_903821255.1 uncultured Lentisphaeria bacterium
AGGCTGGCGGCAATGACACAACGTTCAATGGGGAAAAAATTGAATTCAGGCTCGGTCGGCAAATAAAAGGAGGGATTTATACTTGCGATTGCACCAAGACATTCTCTCCCTCAAAGTAACGAGTGCTGCAGTATCCGCCGCCGCTCGCGCAGCGGCAGCGAATCGGTGATAACCATGCCCATTCCGTGCAGACGCCGGTAGCGGCCGGTGGAGTCGCTGCCCAGCCGGGTTCCCAGCGGAGCTCCGGAATAAAATTCAATCATCGCCGGAATATTACGCAGTACGAGACGCAATTTTTCCTGTCTGGCATCCCGGTGCGGATCATTGGTATCTGCCGGACGTTCGATGGCTTCCCGGATTATATGCTTCAGCATAACCACATTGCCGCTGTTGACGGCCTGCCGCATCGCGTTGATGGCGGCGATATCGGGATTCTTGTTGCTTTTAAAATCTTTCAGGTTGAAAATCTCCAGATGCGTGATCCGGCCGGCGCAATCATACACCGCCTCGATCACGTCCTCCAATGTCAGTCCGCTGAGGTTCAGACAAAGTCTGCAGCCGGACGGCAGCGCATACAGCTGCATGGAGAGTTCCTGCTGCGACAGCCGCATTGACGGAGGAAGCGTTGAGAGGTCATCCGGGATGGAGCCGCACGTTCCGCCTGTCAGGTATTGATCGGTAATGAACTCCGGCGTCAGTACAGCCAGCTGCGCTTTGATTTGCGCCTCTTCCTCCGCGGAACCGCCGGAAAGACGGAGATTATCCAGCCGGGTCTGCATAAGCTGCGCATATATCGAATAAATAAATTCCGCCAGATGCAGCATCGAAGGCTGCCCGGTTCCTACCGATTTCAGGAAATCATCTTCGCCAGGCGCCGGACAGTCAACATGAAAAAAATCGTTAACCTGCTGACGGGTTGAGCCATTAAACTGTTTGAACAGCATCATCACCTGCTGTTTTTTCCATTCAACCGCCGCTATGGAGCCGGCGAAAAAAGCCTTGACTTCCGGTTTTTCAAGAAACACCAGAAAATTATCAGGGGAGGAAAAACCGCGCGGAGTCCAGATCATCTCCACAAATTTACCCCGGCCAACCGTTGAAAATTCCACGCCGATGCGCACGTCAATGCCCATGATTTCCGCGGCCTGCAGCAGTTCACGCGCCGCCAGCGGCGGCACATAACTGTAATAAATCACCTGCAGCTGACGGATTCCTTTAATCCACGCATCCATGATCAGATGCGTCGGAGTCTTGCGCCCCTTGGTGTTGGCGTCATGGACATGGTCGTCAAAGGTTGTCTGGTTCCACGCCTCCGGCATCTCCAGCAGATGATAGCGCTGCAGCTGGCGCCGGATGAAGCGCGGTTGTCCAAGGAGCGCGATGCGCAATTCATGCGCCAGCCGCAGCTGCTGCGGACGGTCTCCCGCGGAACGGATCAGCAGTTTCATGATTTGCAGCAGTATCCGCGCAGTGTTCATCCGCAGCGAACTAGGATTGCCGTCAAGTACTTCCGCACG
>CAIJKT010000465.1 GCA_903821255.1 uncultured Lentisphaeria bacterium
CCAGTTCCCGAACCTGGTCTACATGCCTTCCACCGCGAAGTCGCCGCAGCAGATGTTCGGTGCCATTGCCAAATCCTACTTTGCCGAAAAGATCGGCAAGAAGCCGGAAGAAATTATCGTCGTATCGGTCATGCCCTGCCTGGCCAAGAAATATGAAGCGTCCCGTGAAGAATTCACCCATAACGGGGTTAAAGACGTGGATATCGTGATCTCCACCCGCGAACTGGCTGACATGTTCAAGGAAGCCGGCATCCTGATCGACCGGCTGGAACCGGCGGAATACGACAATCCGCTCGGCGAATCCACCGGCGCCGGAGTGATCTTCGGCGCTTCCGGCGGTGTGCTCGAAGCCGCGCTCCGTACCGCCGCCGACTGGATTTCCGGACAGGATCTGCCGGGAATTGATTTCAAGGCAGTACGCGGTCTGGAAGGCGTCAAGGAAGCCACCGTCAACGTGGCCGGAATAGAAGTTAAAGCCGCCGTCACCTCCGGCCTGGGCAATGCCCGCAAGATTCTGGAGAAAATACAGCGCGGGGAAGCGCATTACGATGCCATCGAAATCATGGCATGTCCCGGCGGCTGCCTCAACGGCGGCGGACAGCCCTATATTCATGGCGATACGACCATCCTGGAAAAACGCAAAAATGCGATTTATCAGGCGGATGAAAAACTCCCCCTGCGCAAATCGCACCAGAATCCGCACATCCAGAAACTGTATGCCGAGTTTCTGGGCAAGCCCGGCAGCCATAAGGCGCACGAGCTGCTGCACACTCACTACACGCCGCGTCAGGATATCTGATTACAGCGCAAAAGTGGAAGACATTTCAACGGCCGGGCCAAACCCCCGGCCGTTTTTTTATGGTTCGAATCAACTGCGTTTGCCGGAGAAGGAGATGCGGGGATCAACCATGACGTACATCAGGTCGGCCAGCAGAATGCCGGCCAGCGTCAGCACTGCCGCAAAAGAGAACAGCGCCATCTGGACGGGATAATCGCGGCTGCTCAGCGCCAGCAGCGAAAGCGAACCCATGCCGGGAATGCTGAAGACGTATTCGATGATAATGCTTCCCGCCACCAGTCCGGGCAGCAATCCTGAGAAAAGCGTGATCAGCACGATCATGCCGTTGCGCAGCGCATGTTTGAAGATCACCTGATATTCCGGCACCCCTTTCGCACGGGCGGTGCGGATGTAATCCTGCCGGATGACTTCCAGCATGCCGGACCGCGCATAGCGGGAAAGTCCGGCAAAACCGGCATAGGCCAGGCAGATTACCGGCAGCACATAATGCCTTGATGAATTCCATAAAATCTCCCAGGAGCCCATGCCGAGCGTATTGGCGGAACTGAGGCCTTTCAGCGGAAACAGCGGATAGCTGCCGCCTTCGCACAGCGTGGCCTGAAGCATCAGCGTCACCCAGATCACCGGCAGCGAATACAGAAAAAACATTACAAATGTTACAAACCGGTCAAAGAAGGTGTCCACATAGACCGCCGAATAAATCCCCAGCGGAATAGCCAGCAGGTAAGTGACCAGCACGGCCAGAATATTGAGCTGCAGCGTCACCGGCAGGCGCTCCATAATGATATCAGTCACCGGCCGGCCGGTGTCAACCGATGCCGAAGTGCCGAAATCCGCATGGCAGACAACGCCTTTCAGCCAGAATACAAACCCGATGTAAATCGGCTTGTCCAGAAAAAGCTTTTCCCGCATGGAGCGGTTCCGGGCAAATGCGCCTTTTTCCGCCGACATCCCCTCCCCTGAAGTTTCCCCCATGATCGAGCTTTTGGTCGGATCGCCGGGAGCATAGCGCAAAAGCGTATAGCTGACCATCATGATGATGAACAGCGTCAGCGCCGCCAGTCCCAGCCGTTTTATGATATATTCCAGCATCCCGCCACCTGTTAATTTTAAAACCAATGCTTAAAGTTATTCCCGATAGCCGTATTTTCAAGACAACATAGCAATTTTGGAATCAATACGAACGAGTGGTGCTGAACAAGGAGCAATTACTGAACGTTCAAAGACAAAAACGGGGATAAGGAACAGGTTAAGAATTACATTTATCCGTTGTTCTTTGCCAGATGACGCTTTGGGGTGCCGCCCTTGCCCCGGGCATAAACCTTGCTGTAGAAACGTTCCGACGCCAGTTCCGCATAATACGGATATTTCTTTACAAGCTCTTCGTCGGCGTCGGCCGGAATGTTCTGGAACCGTTTATAGAACCAGAGATACTGCTCCGGATTTTTGCGGATAATGTCTTCGACAATTTTCATCAGATCCTGGGTCATTTCCAGATCGCTGGCATAATCACAGGTTTCGCGCGGCAATTTCTCGAAGTAGCTTTTATAACGGTGCCCGACCCGCATGCACCCGCTGACAACTACAGCGGCATTCATCTTCCGTCCGAACATTGCGGGAACACGGCTGACCGGCACCGGCAGACCGAGGAAATCAACAAACATGCCGCCATCCCGGACCCGGGTATTGTGGTCTACAAGCGTCGCCATCGCATAACCGTCCTTCAGCGCTTTCATCATCTCCTTGACCGCACCCTTCGCAGGGATTACCCGGTTTCCGCCGGTACAGCGGCTCTGGTTGATAAGGGCGTCAATCCAGGGATTTCTGACTTCACGCGCGATAACTGCAAACTTGTCGTTGATAAAAGTTCTTATCATCAATCCGGCAAGTTCCCAATTGCCAAAGTGCATACATACATAGATCAGGCCCCGCCCTTCCTTCACACATGACTCCCATTCCCCGGCTATCGCCGGATCGAAATCAAGATATTCTCTGATCTTATCAGGTCTGCCGCTGAACCAGAAAAGTTCCGCGACGGAAAGCACAATATTGTAAACACTCTTGCGGGCGATTGCTGAAATTTCCCGATCAGTCTTTTCCGGGAAGAATATCTTGAGATTGGCTTTGGCAATGCACCGGACTGACGGCAGCAGATAAAGAAAGAATCCGCAAAATGACGAAATCTTGAAAAGAAATTCGTGCGGAAGCCATCTTACGGCGGTATACGCGCCAAGCACCAGCAGATATTCAGCGACATGCCTGATCGCCTTGAATGGATTTTCCCGTTGCCTCAAATTGCACCCGCCTGACGGCCTGATCTCAAAGCGGACAACTGAAAAGTCTTTAAAATATTGATAGTAATTTAAATGGATCTTTCTTAAAGCGAATGTGAGTGCGGAAAGTATTTTCTTAAACGGACATAAGCTTCAAAGCTTTTTATTTATTTTTTTCGCTCCGGTTTGAGCGTATTCCCGTAAATTAATCCTGCAGATATTTTTGCGGTTATGCTTAGTATATTTGTAAATATTCACTAAACTGTTATTAATATAATCTCTCAAAACAGATTTTGCAATTTTTTTTCGAGAAGCGCTCATTAATTACGGAAATAACGTTTAGGAGCTGTAAATAAATAAACATTACAAGTTTCGCGAAATATCCCGAGGTGATTTTGTGAATTGCCGGTGAGGAGCATACCTTCAGGTATGTAACGAACCGGCAAACACAAAGGCATCCGGGAGAAGCGCGAAGATGTAAAGGTTATTTTTGTACGGCTCCTTATCGCGCCGAAGCATGTAGAAATCAAAAAAAGGTTTCAAGTCAACGTTTGATAATAGTCAAATTAGCGGAACGGATCGCGGTCATATCCGGAGGCAGCAGCATTGTGAGCACAAAAACTTCGCCTGGCTTTGCCCGGAATGCCGGAACCAGTCCGTATCCGAAAATATTTCCGGCTGAAACGGTCCGGGAATCGTCGGAAGCGCTTACATGCAAATCAACATCGAAATCAACCGGTTTTATCAGGCGAATGAAAAAAATCAGCTTCTGGTGATAAAAGAGCCCCCTGGCTTCGAAGAAATGCGCCGTTTCCGGCGGTAATTTCAACGGTTGTCCAGCCTTCTGCCACTCTTCCTCAGTAAAAAAACGTAACGGATGGGGCGGCAACTGCTGATTTTCACATTTCTTAAACAACATGAAATGATGCCCCCGATACGGGTTGTTGTATATAACCTGATATTTGCCGGAACTTAACAGTTCATCGCGCCACCGGTCCATATTTACCGGGTTGCCCAGCGGGTCATTCGTATCCATCACGACATAATCCTTGTTGCCTCTGTACACCGGAAAAGAATTGGCGTAGAAAATAAAATACGGCCCCAGCCTTTGCGAGTAAGTCAGATCCGCGCCTTCCGGAATGAGACTGCGGATTTTGTAAATTTCCCCGGAACAGTCCGGCATGCTGAGAACATTGCTGAATGAGTTCTTGCCTGCAATCGATCTGCCGAAAAAGAAAAAACACATTATCGCACAGATCAAAGCTGCAGGCAGCAAAACAACCCGCAATTTTAAACAGGTTTTTTCATCTATTTGATATGGATAAAGCAACAGCCGGTACCAGAACGAAATCCTGTTTTCGTTGATATCCCGTATTACTATTGCGGATACACAAAAAATCAGCGCAATAATCTCGGTCTGGTACTGCAGCACGATATTCTGATGCTCAGTGGTGCCAACCAGACATACAAAAACAAAATTGAGCAATGCACCGCACAGGAGCAGCGGTCTCGCAGGGGCAGCCAGAAAAAACGGCAGCAGCATCAGAAGCGCAAAATAAATATTCCCGGAGCGAAAGAGATTTCCCCAAAATGCTTCAGCCCGTAAGAACGGAGACAATATAATCGCGGTCGTGGAACTCCCCAGATGCTCAAAGCGGTCATATAACTGATATTGCGGAATTTCAGCCAGGTACGGCATAACCAGTTTCGTTACAAGCATAAAATAAGTCACTGCCGTAATGCACAGAAACAGCCCGTATTTGCGCTTCCCGCCAAGCAGCAGGCAAAAACCGAGACCAGCCCAAAGCGGGGCTATCGTTTCCTTGATAGTCAGAGAGAGCAGAAAAATAATTGTTGCGGCAAGGTATTTTTCACGCTCGTAAAAGCAGAAGAACAGCATTAGCGCCGGAATAAAAAAATATTCCGGATGGAAGCCGTAAAAAAGAGAAAGGTTCAATTGCGATATCGACGGATAAAACAAGAAGCATAGCGCCAGCAGCAATGCCTGTCCGCAAGTCGCGTTCAACCGGCGAGCCAGAAAATAGAATATAAAAGCGGATCCATACAATAATGTTGAATTAAGCACAAAAAAAGCGGTTTCCGATCTGAAAACCGCCGTAAACGGAATCAGCAGCAGGGCCGGCCCCAGAATAAAATGCTGTCCCAGAAAATTAAAATTGACAACATTCGAATACATCCACTTGCCCTTCAAAGTATTGTCGAAGGCATTCAGGAAAATTCCCCAGTCATCGTAATGCAGATAAAGCCGGTGCATGGCCTCAATTTGCAAAAAACAGCCATATGCAATACCGGCAAGCACAAACGGCGTCAGCACCAGCATACTTTTTTTGAAGTCAATTTTTTCAAACAGTGTTTTGTTTAAAGGCAGCAGCAGCGATAACCGGAAAAAGGTCAAAACCAGCACCATGATCATTAATATCGGCGAAAAAAAATGAGGGGTTAAAAATAGTTCCGGCAGCAACAGCAGTAACGGCAGCAGTGCCTGACAATATTCAGCAATCAACCCGCGTTTATTAAAATTCATCCCTGCAAATAACGCAACAGCGCCGCCGGCCGCCGAATACATGAACATTTGACGCGGATTGAACTCGTTTAAAATAACTTTGTAGTAAATCAAATCAATCATTTCGATCTGAACAAAATTACGCCAGACGGCGGCTCCGGCTAATCCGCCTGCCAGAGTTATAAACAAGAAAAACCATAATTTTTTAATAATCTTTTCTTCCATGCAGGCATAAATTAACCGGCAATAGGGTAAAAGCAAACAAATAAAGTGCATTTCAAGCGCTTTGTTCATGGCTGCAGACCCTGTGTGCGGCCATGCATTTTATTTGGAGGCGGGAGCAATGCCCGTTTTAATATCCGGACTGCAATTTCAGCATAAGCGGCTCGTTTTTTTATGCCGGCTTGCTTCCCTTCTCTTTGTTTGCGTTTTCCTGTCCCAATCCCATCGTCAGCGCGGTCAATCCGGCCATACTTCCCAACTGCATAGTTTCAACGACCGTGCTGGGAACAATTACAATTGTGGCATTCTGCTTCAGCCCTTCATAGAGCATGTTCATAGCCCTCAAATGAAGCGCGACAGGATTGTTGGTATAAGTTTTGGCAGCCTCTTCAAACTTCTCCGCCACCTGCCGCTCCGAATCTCCAAGAATCACCCTGGCCTGACGCTCTCTTTCCGCCTGGGCCTGCATCGACATCGCATCCTCCAGCGCGGCGGGAATCAGCACATCCTTGACTTCCACCGAAATAACATTTATGCCCCACGGTTCGGTGCGTTCATCAATGATCTTCTGCAGATCGCTGCTAATCTTCTCCCGGCCTTCCAGCATGTCCGAAAGCATGGTCTTGCCGATGACATCGCGCAACGCAGTCTGAGACGCCCAGCTTATGGCGCTTTGATAGTCGGCAACATCCAGCGCGGCCTTCCGGGGATCTAGAACTTTCCAGAACAGCACCGCATCCACATCCACCGGCACCGTATCTTTGGTAAGCGTCTTTTCCGCCTTGAAAGAAGCGGTTATCACACGGGTATCAATCCAGTAAGGGATTACATCGATAACCGGAATAATGAAAAACAGCCCAGGCCCCTTGAGAGCGCGGAACTTGCCTAACCGCAGTACCACGACCCTTTCCCACTGATCCGCAACCTTGATTGAGAGAGAGACAAAAAGGGCGATAACCAGGGCAGCGACTGCAATCCATGCGCTTGCCGGATTCGCCGTGACTTTAAATGTGATAAATGCCAATCCTATGCCAATGCCAAGAATCACGATGAAGATCAATGCTGCAAAAGAACTGTTTTGTCTCATTTCAATTACCTCCATGATTTAAACATCTGAATTTTATGACTTGCATATTGTACTGACTTTCAGGTCAATACAAATACGTCTGGCTCAATAATTTATTTCTCCTCTTTGTCATCTGTATAATTTATGATAGACCGCAATTTTAAAATTGCAACTCTATTTTTTTTGGCTCTTTCGGTGTTTTAGTGGGTAAATGCCCAAAAAGCTGAAATAACAGTTTGAAAAATATGTAAAGCATAGAATAATAAAGACTCCAAA
>CAIJKT010000466.1 GCA_903821255.1 uncultured Lentisphaeria bacterium
ATCAAATAATATGCAAAAGATTTATAATAAGGATGTTAAATCATGTTTTATTAAAAATTTTAACAGGGATGGACAGGATTAACAGGATAAAAACCCGGGGCTATGGAGTTTTAACCACGAAAATGGAGACATGCGCCGGCGAATGACAGTTTTCCGTACATCTGTTGATTTATTGTTTTTACAGCTTACATTAGAAACCGTTTATTGGACGAAATTTCAGGAGAGTAATATGAAAAAAGAGCTGATCATCGAACTGTTTGAGAAATTTGAAAGGGCCTGTTATCTTGCCAACAATCTGGAATGCTGGAGCGCCAGAGAATTGCAGGAGATATTGGGTTATGCAAAGTGGGATAACTTTAGAAAAGCAATTGAAAAAGCCAAAAAAGCTTGTGAAAATGCGGGCGTTTCAGTTTCAGACCATTTTGCCGACATCGGGAAAATGGTCGAACTTGGCAGCGGTTCCCAAAGAGAAATAGATGACATCGCCTTAACCCGCTATGCCTGCTACCTGATTGCCCAAAACGGCGACCCTGCCAAAAGTGAAATATCCTTTGCGCAGACGTACTTTGCGGTTCAGACAAGGAAGCAGGAAATAATAGAGCAGCGACTTTTAGACGTGGACCGGGTGATAGCCCGCGATAAACTGACGAAATCCGAGAAAAAATTGTCCGGCATAATTTACGAGCGCGGGGTTGATGACATGGGTTTTGCCCTTATCCGGTCAAAAGGTGATCACGCGTTATTCGGCGGTTATTCCACCAACGATATGAAGCACAAACTGATGATTCCCAATAGCAGGCCGTTAGCAGATTTTTTACCGACGCTCACCATCAAAGCCAAAGATTTTGCGGCCGAACTTACCAGCCATAATGTCATAGAGAAAGATTTGTCCGGCACAAACCGGATTTCCGATGAGCATGTGGAGAACAACAGAGCAGTCCGCAAGATGCTGATTGAACGCGGAGTAAAACCGGAAGCGCTGCCGGCGGCGGAAGACGTCAAGAAGATTCAGCGTAAATTAGACGGTGATGAAAGAAAATTGCTCAAAGAGATACAAAAGAAGAAGGATTAGGAATATCGGAATCGCTCTTCATTGTATGCGCTGTACGGCTTGACGGAAAAAGAAATTAGGATTGTGGAAAGATAGTCTCACGCGGAGGCGCGGAGGCGCGGAGAACAGGGGTGGATGGCAGATTGCGGAACATAAAGCATGTTAAAGCCCGGCGGTTGCAGTACAAGCCGGCGGTTAAAGGGGGCCTTAATCAAAAATAGGGAAGAAATTAATGAGTTTTTCGAAAACACAAAAGATAAATCTGTTCCCAATGTTAACAAAAAGGGAATAGAAAACACAATGAAAAACATTTATTTATCTATAGAGCCAATTTCAAAAGTATTGGCCTTTCCTTGTTAATAATTCGTATTGCTGTGCATTAGATGCGTTTAGGCGCATCTGATGCGGCTTTTCCGTGAAAAAGTCGATAAAAACCTGATTTTTGAATGTATTCCTCCATTTCCTGACTTTCCGGATTTTCAAAATTCTCGTTGTATCATCA
>CAIJKT010000467.1 GCA_903821255.1 uncultured Lentisphaeria bacterium
ATTTCCAGTCGAAGGAGGCGGCGGCGGCGACCATCGTGATCCCGCGGTTGCTCTCTACTACGAGGTAATCCAGCACGGTGGTGCCGTTGTCAATGTCACCGATGCGGTAGGTTTTCCCCGAATAGTAGAGGAAACGTTCAGAAAGAGTGGTCTTGCCGGCGTCAATGTGGGCAATGATCCCGATATTGCGAATGTTGTTCAGCAATGTGCTTTCCGACATGATAAATACTCCCGATATTGAACAGACGCCGAATCGCGAAAATATTGAAATCAGAAAATTACTTTTTGCTGAACCAGCGCCAGAACTGCCACCATTTGCGCACAGGAACATAAGGAGCCACGGCCGGCTTGGGTTGTTTGGGCTTGTTGGTCTGGGTGGAACGACCGGGTTTTGCCGTCGCGGTTTCAAGCGGATTCTGTTTGCCGGTGTATTTCGGGACTATATTATCAACCGTGCCGAACCCGAAAGCGTCGTCGATCTTGGGCATCATGCCGATATTTGAGCGGGAAAGCTTTACCGTATTGGTCACGGCCGGAGCCGCCGGAACTTTATCGGCGGCTGTATCCAGCGCCGGATTGCCGGACGGAGCCGCGGCCTCCGGAACTTCAGCGGAAGTCTCCTGAACATATTCCTGCTCGGCCGGCTGCTCGACCGGCTGCTCGGCGGCAGGCTGCTCTTCCGCCTGAGTCTCGTCAAATTGAACATAAGGGAATGTGGCGTGAATTTCAGACTCGCGGCCCGGTATCGGCGCCGGAACCGCGAAAACAGAAGCGCAGATCGCGCATTCCACAAGCTGCCCGGACATCTCAACCGGCACTTCATAGACGGTCTGACATTTGTAACATTGAACCTGCAATATTTCCGCCATATAAACCTCAAGCAGCCGCAACCGCATTTAAAGTTAAAACTTAGACTGTTTTCAGAAAATACTCAAAAGTGATCTTTAACTACAATTTACCTCAAAATATATCTTTGGCAAATTCATTGCGAATTAAAGTCTAATAATTTTAATGTGCAGAATGCTCCATGCGCATTAAAGCAAAAAAGGCCGGATTGCTCCGGCCGTAAAAATCAGCTCATCACTCGTTCATTTCCTGGAATTTGCTGCTCTTGCTGCGCTTGCGTTCCAGTTCGCTCAAAAATACCTTGCGCAGGCGGATGTTCTTCGGGGTGACTTCGACCAGTTCGTCTTCTTCAATATATTCGAGAGCCTGTTCCAGACTGAGCATTCTGGCCGGAGCTATTTTCATATTGCGGTCGGAACCGGCGGCGCGCATATTGGTGAGCTGCTTGGCTTTCTGAACGTTGACGACCAGGTCGCCCTCCTTGCAATGCTCGCCGACGATCATGCCTTCGTAGGTTTCTTCGCCGGGCTCGATGAAGAACGTGCCGCGAAGCTGGAGACCGTCAATCGCGAACGGCACGGATTTGCCCTGGGCCATACTGACCATCGTGCCGTTGTTACGGCGCGGAATATCCCCTTTGTACGGAGTGTATTCGATGAACCGGTGGGATACGATGGCTTCACCGGCGCTGGCAGTGAGCGCCCGGCTGCGGAAACCGATCAGGCCGCGGGTCGGAATGTGAAATTCGATCAACTGGCGGACGCCGCGCGATTCCATGTGGATCATTTCGCCTTTGCGGATACCGGCCAGTTCGATCAGCTTGCCGGCAAACTCGTCCGGCACGTCAATCGTCAGTATTTCCAGCGGTTCGCATTTAACATCGTCAATCGTCTTGAAAATCACGTGCGGACGGGACACGGACATCTCGTAACCTTCGCGGCGCATCGTCTCCACCAGAATGGAGAGATGGAGCAGGCCGCGGCCGCTGACTTTGAACGCATCGTTGCCGAACGGCTCCACCCGCAGCGCCACGTCGCGTTCAGTTTCTTTGAACAGCCGGTCACGCAGATGGCGGCTGCTGACAAATTTGCCTTCGCGGCCGTAGAACGGGGAATCATTTACTCTGAAGACCATGGACACGGTCGGTTCGTCAATGCTGATATTGGGCAGCGCTTCCGGATTTTCAGAATCGGCAATGGTATCGCTGATGTCGATGTCGGTAATGCCGGAAATACCGCAGAGGTCGCCGCAGGTAACGGTATCGGTGTCACGGCGGGTGAGCCCGTCGAACACGAACATCTGCTTGATGAGCGCCGGCTTGGAGGAGCCGTCGCGTTTGATGATGGTCAGCGATTTACCCAGGGACAGAGTGCCGCGGTAAACGCGCCCGATGCCGATACGGCCGACATAGTCGGAATAATCGAGAGTGGCCACCTGCATCTGAACAGGGCCTTCAACCATCCTGGGGCCGGGAATGTATTTAACGATCGCGTCCATCAGCGGAATCATCGAATCGCGGGGATCGCTCAGGGAATAGGCCACCCAGCCGGATCTGCCGCTGGCGTATAATACCGGGAAGTCGAGCTGCTCTTCCGTGGCGTCAAGTTCGCAGAACAGATCGAAAACTTTGTCATGAACTTCTTTCGGACGGGCATCCGGCTTGTCGATCTTGTTGATGACGACAATCGGTTTCAAATTCAACTGCAGCGCTTTGTCCAGCACGAAGCGGGTCTGCGGCATCGGGCCTTCCGCCGCGTCAACCAGCAGCAGCACGCCGTCGGCCAGCTTCAATACGCGTTCCACCTGGCCGCCGAAATCGCTGTGGCCGGGGGTGTCAATGACGTTGATCTTGATATCTTTATAAATGACACTGATATTTTTCGCCAGAATGGTGATTCCGCGTTCGCGTTCCAGATCGTTGCTGTCAAGAAAACACTCATGAAATTCCTGGTTTGCGCGGAACAGTTTGGACTGTTTTATTATTTCATCCACCAGCGTTGTCTTGCCATGGTCGACGTGGGCGATGATTGCTACGTTTCTGATATCCTGCATAATTTCCTTCAAATCTCTCACGTAAAATTGTTTTTTTATTCTACAAACCGGATAATATAGCACTCTTTTTCAATTATACATCACCCGCATTCAAAAATATCACAACATTCTAATATTAAAGAAAATGCGCCGCCGCAACGCGGCTTAATAGTTTCCCCGAAGTTTTGGACATCAGCGGCCTTCATTCCGGACACCGCCCTCGCCTGTTTTGGACAGCCATTACAGCGCCGTCCGGCACGGACGGCACTGCAACTCCGATACTTTGGAGTCCAGTTGAGCAGAGACTGTTTCGCCCATGCGCCCGGCATTACCAAACGGACAGCCGTCCGACTCCGACACTTTGGAGTCCAGTTGAGTACAATGCTTTGTTTTTTTGCCTTCTGATTTACCGGGTCCAATTCTCATTTGAAACTTAACCACAGAGGCACAAAGACACAAAGAAAACTTTTTTTCAATTAAACTTTTATCTTTTTACTTTTGTCTTTTATCTTTCGTTTCATATTGATAAAACTGCGGACACCGCAGTCAAACGCTGACTCCTGGCTCCTGACTTCTCTCTTTCCCGATTCCGAGACGTTGGAGTGTTCTTGAACATAGCCCGTGCGGCCAGCAGAACAAACCGGACAGCCGTCCGACTCCGAGAGTTTGGAGTGTCGTTGAGCACAACGATTATTCGTCTTCTCAAACATTCTGGACATATTGGACACCCTCTGTGCAGGACCGTCCGACACGGACGGTGCTGCACAGAGGGTGTCCTATCTGTGCAGTATGGTTGCGCAGACGC
>CAIJKT010000468.1 GCA_903821255.1 uncultured Lentisphaeria bacterium
CCCCGATTAACCAGACCCCGATTAACCATCCGTCATTATGCCCGTCAAACGCAAAATCATATTTTTGCACAGAACGGAATGGATTCACTTACTTTGCCTCAGGCTTCTTGCCGGCTTCATGCTTGGTTTCTGTTTTGGAATTCTGCTTCGCGCAATCTTCATCAATGAATTTGATGGAATTCAGCATCTGCTTTATGGCTTCGACATCCTGGTCGCGGTACTGCATGTTCCCTTCATAGTTATCCAAGTAAGTGATTGCTGCCAATATGACATCACCTGTCTTTTCATTCTTAAAATCTCTACGGAAACAACGCAATGGGGTACGTCCATTGGGATGAACGATTTCGGATTCAGTTATTTCTTTATGGAATTCAATATCTTTGAAACCTTTATCGGCACTAGCATAATGCGATTTTTGTTGATAAGAAGCGTATTCGCTTTTATCAAGATAAATTACTTCAATATTAATTAGATATAACGGTTCCATAAGTATCCCAGGATAAACTGGATGCATGAAAAAATAAAGTTTTTTGCAATTCCATTCACCTTTATATTCAGTAGAATCACAGAGTATTAGTCTTTCTGTTTTAGATGGGAGATACAAAGAAACATTCATTGTTGGAAAATATTTTCTTTTTAATTCAGAGATATCGGTCCTGTTCAATCCCGAAACACATCCGCCCGCAAACAGGCTGCAAGCAAAACAAAAACATGCCCATGTATAAAACATTTTCATTTTTCTCTCCTACGTTGAGATATTTTAGTAATAGTTCCGAACGTCTGTCAGTTTTTATATTCCAATTCTTTTTTCTATGGGGTGACAGGCATGTCTGATAAACTTGTACCAGGTTGATCAGATTGCTTTAATGAGGCTCTGGTAAAGTCATACACGTTAACAGCCGTTCTTGCCGGATAATAAACCGCCTGTGGAAGTCCTGTCCAGTCCATTGGGCCACCAACGGCAGTTCCTCCATTGAAAAAGTAAGCTGTTCGCGGAACAGGCAGGCCTGCTTGTCTAATCATTGCGGTAGCCCAATGCGCACAATTATTTGTTAAAAATGAATAGGGTCCAATGTCACTGCCTCCTGCTGAATTTATTTTCCAAGACATTACAGCTATCCTGAAAAGTCTTACCTGCTCATCTTCATTGGATGTAATTTCTCTTAAAGAGTCTTTTTTCCCTCTTACATATGTAAGATCCGTATCATCATTATACACAACATCAGAACCATCTGTTACAAGAACACCCGCCTTGTTTTTCTCTCCATTATGCTTGACAGACCATGGATGGAACGAGAATGTATGCCAGTCTGCGCCAACCTTTATCCATTCACTTTCATGTGCCTTTAATTCATCCTGCCATTTTTTGCCCATACAGTTATACGATATCGGGGCCTGTCCACTTTATTTTTACTTTTTGTGTATACGATATCGGGGCCTGTCCACTTTATTTTTACTTTTTGTGCATACATTCATTAAATTTACTTCTATTTATACATCTTATTTAAATATTTTCAGTCGCAGGATTTAGAAATAATGGTTTTTACGTTACATGCCTGCCGGTATGCGCCTCATCTGCGATTCCCGAATTTGAATTATTCCCTTGCTGCCCTGTCAACAACGTTTTTCAACGCGGCTGATACAGTTTTCTGGCTACTTCCAGCAGTTTGTTGATCTGTTCATCGGTGCCGATGCTGATCCTTACATATCTGCCGGTGGTTTTTCCAGGGAAATAACGGGTTACTATCTGATTGTCCCGCAGCACGTCAAAAAAATTCTTGCCGTCGTTGTCCGGCGGCGCTGCAAAGACAAAATTAGCATCGGATTCGACGATTTCAAACCCCAGCGCATTCAGCTTTTTGACCAGCCGTTTGCGGGTGTTCAGGATTTTAGCAACGGTTTCCGCCAGATATTCCCGGTCCAGCAATGCCGCTTTTACCGCGGCCTGGGTCAGCATGCTGACGTTCTAGGACTCATTGACTTTCATCATCCCTTCAATGATTTCCGCCGATGCCAGGGCGTAGCCGAAACGGATTCCAGCCAGGGAATAACTTTTGGACATGGTCCTGGAAATTATCACATTGTCAAACGTCTTGACGAAATCCGCGCAGTTGTCGCCGGCAAAATCGGCATACGCTTCATCAATCAGCACAATTCCGTCGAATTTCTCGCAGATGTTAGCCACCTGTTCCAGCGGATAAGAGCTTCCGGTCGGCGAATTTGGGCGGGCGATCAGCAGCAGATTGGCCCCGTCAGCTTTCTTTGCCGCATTGGTCGGCAGCGAAAAATCTCTTTTCAAGCGGATTTTGATGCATTTTGCGCCTTGCATCCGGGCCAGGACATTGTACAGCGAATATGTCGGATCGAAACACGCGGCGACTCGTTCGCCGTCGGTGAAGCATCTGATTGCCATTGTGAGAATGTCATCTGAGCCGTTGCCGGCAATGACATTTTCGCGATTTACGCCGTGCAGTCCGGCAACAACGTCGCGGATTCCGTCACACATCGGGTCCGGATACAGGCGGAGGTGATTCAATTCAAAATTCCGGATGGCCTCAATCACTTTCGGCGACGGCGGATATGGATTTTCGTTGGTGTTAAGCTTGATCAGGTTCAGCATCTTCGGCTGTTCCCCCGGCGTGTAACCGTTCATCTCGTCAATATCTAAACGGAAATAGGATCTTTTATTTACTTTGGTTTTCATTTTTTCTTATTCAGTCCTTATTTTCTAAATTAATGTTCCAATAAAATTATTTATAAGCGCCTAAAACTAATCTTGTCACCTACTTTTTCCGATTATTTGCGGAATTATCTTCCGGAACTTTATCCCAAAAACTTATTGCCCATCCGAAAACAAGCTCATTTTCC
>CAIJKT010000469.1 GCA_903821255.1 uncultured Lentisphaeria bacterium
CTCATTCCGCGCTTATCGCAATGAAGAAAAACAGCCACTATGAAAAAATTCTCGCCATAGGCAATCTCAGCGAGGATAATAATCCGGAGAAATATTTCAAAGATATTCCGGAAGACCTGAAAACCGATGTTTACCAGAATGGAGAATTCGCATATTTTCTGATGGATGAATTCGGCATCCTGGCGGTTTTTGAAAAAAGCGGCAAACCGCTCAACAACGAAAGAATTTACCTCGTGCGTCTTTTTCTGGAACAGGCCGCCCAGGCCATACGGAACATTGAATTGCAGGAGGCGCTGATAAAAAGTGAGAAAATGTCTGCCGTCGGAGAAGCCACCGGCATCATCGCCCACGATTTGAAAAACACCATCGGCTTTATCGAACCGGCAATTGAATTAATAGAAGAGGATATTGATAACAAAAAGCTGATCCTTGAAATGCTTGGCGGCATTAAAGTCGCCGCGCGGGAAGGAATCGCGTTTGTCATGGACATCCTTGATTTCACCGCCAATAAAAATGTGTCCAAAGCAAAAATCAGCGCAAATGTATTATTAAGGGACGTGCAAAAACAGACGGATGTCCTGTTGAAGAAGTCCAATATTCAATTGAACGTAGAATGTCCGCCGGAAACGGACATTTGTGTTGACAGAAACAAGATGTACAGACTCATTTCCAATCTGATTAAAAACGCGATAGAATCTTTTCACGGCAAAAACATAGACAATCCTGAAATCAAACTGATTTTGTTTTTAGACGAACAGAATATCTATATAAGTGTATCCGACAACGGGCCGGGAATACCGCCACAGGTTATGGACAGGCTTTTCGAGGCCTTTTCCTCTCATGGCAAAAGATGCGGGACCGGTCTGGGGCTCGCCATTGTAAAACAGTTTGTTGACGCCCATGAAGGCAGGATAAAGGTAGAATCTTCAGACTCCGGAACATGTTTTATGATAACGCTTCCGGCGTAATGCAAAATGGTTATGAAAAAATCTTTTGCGCTTCAACTTTTTAAAATAAGATAGTATTTTATTGTTTTACATTAGGCTTTTGCGCTTAAAAAACGTAAGTTATAGTTAAGTAAAGTGGACAGACCATGATATGGACAGGTTAACGGAATAAAGCAAGAAAGGCTGTGCCGAAAATGTTGATTCATGAAGTTTTCGGGGTAAATTACAATGATTCCGCAAGTTGTCTGAATGCAGTAGAGAATTATGAGAGGACGTAAAATGAAAATTGATGCTGTCGAGATCTATCATGTTGCAATGCCGTTGGTTTATCCGTTTAGAACTGCCTTCGGAAATGATAAAGTCATAGAATCCGTGCTGGTTAAACTTATTTCCGGCGACAATTACGGATGGGGCGAGGCTTCCCCCTGGCAATATCCGGCCTATTCACCGGAGTTTGCGGAAGGCCAGTTTATTGTTTCGAAAAAATTCATCTCCCGCACGCTGCTCGGCAAAGACATTATTTCCGGACAGCAGTTACAGCAGGAACTGGCCTGGATCAAAGGCAACTATTTCGCAAAAGCCGGTTTTGACCTTGCCTGGTGGGACCTTGCCGCGAAGATGCAGAGTAAACCTTTATGGCAGGTGATCGGCGGCAAAAGCCCGGATGTGGAGGCCGGCGCGGATTTCGGCATCATGGAAAGCATTGATCTACTTCTGGAGACGATCAAAAAAGCTGTTGCAGATGGATACAAGCGGGTAAAATTGAAATATCGTCCGGGCTGGGAATTGGATATGATCGATGCCGTCAGAAAAGCTTTTCCCGGACTGATCATCCATGTGGACTGCAACAGCGCCTACACGCTGGCGGATATTGAAATGCTCAAGCAGCTTGATAAATACAATCTTGCCATGATCGAGCAGCCGCTGATGAATGATGACCTGGTGGACCATGCCGCACTTCAAGCTCAAATAAAAACCCCGGTATGTCTTGATGAAAGTATAACGTCCCCGGCCAAAGCCAGAAAAGCCATTCAAATGAAAGCTTGCGGCTGGATCAATATAAAACCCGGCAGAGTAGGCGGCATTACCCATGCACTGGAAATCCATGATATCGCCGCGGCGGCCGGAATTCCATGCTGGATAGGCGGCATGCTGGAATCAGCGGTAGGTGCCAATCACTGTATTGCGCTGGCTACACTGCCGAATATCAAATATCCCTGTGATGTTTTCCCGACCAGCAGATTTTACAAGAAGGATTTGTCCGTCCCGGAAACAGTTCATTCCGCACCGTCAATGTTCAGAGCTAAAAACATGCCCGGTATCGGGGCGGAGCCAGATCCGGAAATGCTGGCTCAGGAAACACTGAACAAAGATATTATAAAACGTTAGAAATTAACACCGAGCGGGAACATCGGGGTCAATTTAACATCGGGGCAGATTTTGTGTTTTCGTGGAACACTTCATTGATTTTACGCCTCTTTTTGCTCTTTTAATTCCAGCCTTAAAACAACAAACTGGAATATAGCCGGATGGATAATATTATCAAGCGCCCAAAGCACAAAAACCGTCAGCCCATGGCCTGATTCTTGAAGGCGCGAAGAAGAGAATTTTTTAAAATTTGGCATAGCCAAACTTTAAAAAGAC
>CAIJKT010000470.1 GCA_903821255.1 uncultured Lentisphaeria bacterium
ATAGCATAGCCTCCTTTTTGGTTGTTGTTCTAAAGAGGATACTATAAAGTGAAAAATAATCCAAACCTTCTTCTCTGTAAGTAGTTGATAATGTGAGGTTGCTTTGAAAAGGTTTGGATTTTATTTAGGTTGGGATAACCGACAAAATCCAAAGGTTTGGATTTTGTCGCCCCAATATTCCTGCCAGCTTTCTTCTACATTTTTAGCTTCGCCCATGCGTTCGGCGATCAGGCGGTACAGTTTTTTGTTTTCTTCTTTCATTTTGAATTCCTCCAGTATACTTTGTGTTATTGGATGATTTCCTTCATGCGGGACATTCTGCTTTTATTTGGGCATCCTTCCGGCCCGCTTCGTATGCCGCTTCCAAGGCATCCTTAAGCCCACAAACGCTAACTTCATGGAAATCCAGCCGGTCAAGTCCTCTTTCTTTAAGAGTTTCGATTGAGAGGTGATCCTTGGCTATTTTTTCGAATAATTCATTGCGCTTCATGATAATTCCATCCCGTTTTACTTGTTGATTTCTTCTTCTATTTGGGCATGCATCCGTTCTTCATCGGCAGCACCGCGGAGGGAGGTCAACAGTTCCTTCAGCAGTTGCTTGACATGCTGAACATCGCCGACGTGCCCGTAATGCAGGTCTTCTTTTTTAGCTTCGGTTTCATGATTTTTCAGTTCTGTGCCAATCAGCTTTAAAAGTTTGGCGTTCTGGCGTTGCAGTTTTTCGTATTCTATTGTCGCGTTTTTCATTTTTCATTCCTCCTCAAATTACAAAATTTACAAACCTTGATTTGATCGTTGTCATTTTCTTAGCTTTTTCAATGGCTTCCTGTTCGTTTGAGGCTTTGACGTAAAGGGCTTCGAATTTGTCGCAGAGGATTGCCTGAACAAGGTAGGTTTCCACTTTTGCCGCTTGGTTTAAACTGTTCTTTTTCATTTTTTAACCCTCGTTTTTGTGTTCAACTCTCTTTCCTTGTGTATATGTTAAATGATCAGTGCGACATTATCCACTCAAGTTAAACACTATTTAAAAATATAAATTGTTTATTACCAAACATTTGCGATAAATTACGCTTTCGCCGGGAATTACCCCGGCAAAAGCCGGTTTCGAGGGTTATCGGGTTATTTCGTTGCGGATGCAGCCGTAGTTGCCGTATCCGGGGCATTCGCCAGATTATCCAGCGCATCCACCCCGCTGTCGAGCATGGATTTCAGATCCGCCGCTTGGGTAGGTGTAAGCTTGCCGTCTGCGGTGAGTTTATCAATTTCTGCCGCCGCCAGAGAGTTGCCCCCCGACTTGTACGCCGTACAGATCACTTTCAGCACGGTTTTCCCGACGGTTTTAACTTTGTCCAGATTTGCGGAACTGCCTGATGTTCCGGAGAACATCGAGCATCCGGAAATGAGGACGGCGACCGCCAGCGACATCGCCGGCACAATAAGGAACTTTTTCGGCATATATTGCCTCCTTTTGAGTTATGTCATTTCCCGATAATGGAAAATGACGGATTGGCGAAGCTTTTTCCGGGTGCGTCCGACCACCACGGAAACTGTCCCTCTTCTTTTACCGGGCCGCGCACAAGATCGTCGGTTCCTTTGGACATGAATTTGTCGGTTGGTTCATAGTAAGAAGTTCTGGACAAGCACCCACCGAACATAAATCCAATGAGAATAAACAAGGCTGCAATAATAACTTTAGCCTTTTTGCCGCTTCCGGATGTTACTTTGCCTGAGCGTGAAATTTTCTCTCCAACCCAGTCATCAAAACCGAAGGACTGGCAGGCCCAGGCGAACTTCCTTGCGTCGAACATCACAAAATACCGCGCCGGATTCCACCAGGCGTATTCCGCTTTGGCGACCTTGAAGCCGTTGCGCCGGAAGCGCTCATTTGACTCAGTAAACTTTTCCTTTGAGCCGTCCGATTCATACCATTCGACATCATGGATGAACGCGACGACCGCCAGCGACGGATGAAGATCGGTAA
>CAIJKT010000471.1 GCA_903821255.1 uncultured Lentisphaeria bacterium
CATCCGCGCTGCACGGTCATCGTTGACGAAGCCGCCGCTTCCAGACTGCAGGAAATTGACTATTATCATTGGATTTTCAATAACGAACCGGACTGGGATGCGTACCGCTAATCCCGGTTTTCCGCACTATTCCGCATTGCAGACAACTGCCATGCGGTTTTTTTATGTCAAAATTTCAAAAATATCAAAAAAAAATAACGCAATTAATGCAATTTCATTTGCTGTCAAAAAGATAGTATAAAGCGGTAATTCATCCTGGCCGCAAGGGTGATTTATTCAAACCGTGACGCTTCAGCAGCCGGTAAACAGTTGAATCCGAAACCCTGCGCCCCAGTTTTCCCTCATAGGCCTGGCGGATTTCCAGGATTTCAAGTACACCGCCATGACGCACTTTACGCAAAAACGGCTGCATCAACTTCTTCTCCTCAAATATATCCATGTTTGCATTCCGCCTGCCGCCTTTCGCCGCTGTGCTGAATATTTTCGAGCCTTCGCGGTGATATCTGGAATGAATTCGCCAGATACTGGCTTCATGAAGTCCGACAGCCCGGCTTATCTCCGCGGCGCTAAAATTGAACAGCATCTGCAGCCATACCGCCTGAGCCCGCTGGAATTCCTCTACCGTCACAGCTTCGCGCAATGCGCCCTCCACCTCTCGCCGCTGCAATTCCGTATATTTTCCCTTTGCGCCCATCATATCCTTCGTTAATAAAACTAAATAATAACTTATTATGCTAACCTGTTGAATGCAAATAACCATTTTATATTTTAATTTTTTTATTTAATGGAAATTGTCTATTAAAGAATAATTATTTTCGGCTCTTGCAAAAAAGTTTTCAGGACGTATTTTTATATTATGCATTAAGTATGTTATTTAAAAATAATTCCTTAAAAAACAACAAAACTAAAGAAAAGGATGAATCATGCAAGTACCATTCTACGGACACCAGCGCCAGTATCTGAGCATCAAGAAAGAAATTGATGACAATATCCAGGAAGTAATTATGAGCGGAGCCTATGTGCTCGGCCCGATGCTGAAGAAATTCGAAGGCGAACTCTCAGCTTATTCCGGCATGAAGCATGCGATCGGCGTCGGCAACGGCACTGACGCGCTGTGGCTGGTCATGATGGCTCTGGGCCTGAAAGCCGGCGATGAACTGATTACCAACGCCAACACCTTCTTCGCCACCGCTGAAGCCATGTGGGTTGCCGGCTGCAAAGCCGTTCTCGTTGATTGCGACCCGCTGACCAACTGTATCGATCCGAAGGCTGTCGAAGCCGCGATCACGCCGAAAACCAAAGCGATTGTTCCCGTGCACCTCTACGGACAGTGCGCCCCGATGCGCGAAATCAGCGCCATCGCCAAGAAACACAATCTGTATGTCATTGAAGACAACGCCCAGGCGATCGACGCCGCCGGCGACGACTTCAAGATCGGCGAACTCTCCGACGCCGTCTGCACCAGCTTTATCATCCAGAAGAACCTCGGAACGTTCGGCGACGCCGGCGCGGTCTTCACCAATAACGACAAGATCAATTCCGAAGTCCGCAGACTGCGCAACCACGGTTCAACCGCCCGTAACGTTCACAGCTTCGGCTTCAACAGCCGCCTGGACGATATCCATGCCGGTATCCTCAGCGCCAAGCTGAAACACATCACCGCCTGGTCCGATCAGCGCATCGCGCTGGCCAAGCGCTACACCGCCGGACTGCAAGGCGCCAGGAGCTTCACTCTGCCTCACGCCCGTCCCGGCTACCGTCACGTCTTCCACCTGTATGTGATCGAAGTCAAGGACATCAGCAAGCGCGAAGCTTTCCTGAAGTTCCTGAACGACAATGGAGTTGATGCCAAGACCCACTATTCCATCGCGATTCATCAGCAGGCCGGCTATCCCTGGGGCAAAGACGCGGAAATCCGCGGCAGCCTGAAGAACGCCGAATACAATGCGGCAGCCTGTATCTCCCTGCCGATGTTCCCTGAACTGACCACTGATGAAGTTGATTACTCTATCGCCAAAGTTCTCGAATGGGACAAGGCCAACAGCTAATTCAGCGTAATTGTTAATTTAACGGGGCGTCTGCCCCGTTTTTTTTACCCTTTAATTAAATTACTGAAACAGGAGAATTTAATATGGCTAAATACAAAGTAATGGTTGTCGGCACCGGCAAGCGCGGCAAACACCATGCCGCGGCATTCAAAGCCAATCCCGATTTCGAAGTTGTCGGACTCTGTGATATCAATATGGATATGCTCAACGCCGCAGCCGACACTCTCGGCCTGCAGAACGTTGCCAAAGGCACCGACGCCGCCAAAATGGCCAATGAACTGAAACCTGATGTTTTCTGTTTCTGCACCATGCCGAAAATCCGCTTCGACATGGTCAAGATCGCGGTTGACTGCGGCGCCAGACTGGTCGCTTTCG
>CAIJKT010000472.1 GCA_903821255.1 uncultured Lentisphaeria bacterium
ATTGAAGCCGGCCAGCGACAGAAACTGCGCCATCCATACCCAGAACAGATTTTTTTGCCAGTTCATGATTATAACCGTATGAGCGTCAGTATTCTAATCGCCGACGTTGTATTTTTCCTTAAGATGTGTTTTCATATTTACGAACGAGCATGACGACGATCTGGGATAGAACGGCATTTTACCGGTCTTCCGCATGAGCTCGCCGTATTTATAGTTAAAAGTGCCGCGCGCGGTGATGAACTGGCCCCAGAAACCGTAGTGCCACTGGACATCGGTATTTTCCGGGCTGAGATTATCCTGCCACTCCTGCGGGAAAAGTTCCAGCCAGCGCGGCAGAGAATTCAGCCAGGTGCCGGTGTAGAGTTTGGTTGATCCGTATTTTGCCGAGGCCTGCCGCATCAGTTCCAGAAAGCATCGCGGCAGATATTGCGGATCGGCAAAAAACGATTCCGGCTGGAGCGCGTTGGCAATGTGAAAAGAGGTCGTTTCGTGTTTCAGGCTGTCTTCATGCTCGTTGTAACGGAGGCTGCCGCACTGGTAGCCGGCAAGCCTGCTTTCGTCATTGTAATCTTTTTCCAGCCGTTCGTCAATGCTGTTTTTGAATACGGCAAATGCCGTTTCCTCAAATGTCGCGGCATTGTCGTTGTGCTGTTTATAAACCAGTTCCAGCCGGTGTTCCAGCTCCAGCCATTCCGGGCATTCAAAATTTAATGTTGTCGGATTCAGCAGATCCTTGTTGATCGAAGTTTTCCGGTAAATATCGATTCGTTTGCGCAGTACGCCGGACAGCGTATCGTCCGGATGTTCCCGCAGCCAGTTTCTCAGGAAAAAAAGGTTTAACTTTACCATCTGGTAAAGATATTCGCGATGTTCATCGAGTGTTTTTAAATTTGCCATGATTCAAAGTTTTCAGGTTACCCGTATATTTCATTATTTAGCTGTTCAAAAAAGCGATGCATGAACTTCGAGCGTTCATGAGCGACGCGCCTGCCTGTCGCCGTCAGCATTTTCTCTTCCACATGCCGCAGTTTTACCAGATATTCGCGGTATGCCGAATCTTCCCGGCTGTAGGCGGCGGAATTGACCGCTTCCTGTTCGGTGTTGTGCAGCCGGGCGTTCTCCCGTCCGGCGAAATGAAACGCCCGTCCGATGCCGACCGCGCCGATGGAGTCCAGTTTGTCGGCATCATAGATGATTTTTTCCTCCGGCGTTTCCGGCTGAAAACGTCCGCGGTAGCGATGCTTCAGCACACAGCCGCCGACGTTCTGTATAAGCGCTTCATCGAATCCAACGCTTTTCAGTATGGCGGCGGCTTCCACGGCGCCCTGTTCGGCGTGGCAGACTGCTCCCTTCGACATCATTTCTTCAGGGCGGGCGATGTCGTGGAGGATCGCCGCCAGTTTTACCGTTCTGGCATCGGCGCTTTTCTCTTCCTTCAGCAGCATTTCGGCGTTGCGGAATACCCGCATGGTATGATCGAAGTCATGACAGCCGGGCGCGGTTTCCAGGTGCGCTTTCACTAGTGCGGCCACCTCTTCAAATTTACGGGCGAAAGTTATGTCATCCATGATTTCAGTCCAGCCATTTTTCCACGTTGCCAAGTTCGAAATTCTCCAGCATTGACAACAGCGTTTCCGGGTTTTCCGCAACCTGGAATATTGCCCGGTGCTCCGGTTTGACGAAATGCTCTTTCACGGCGTTGTCCAGGAATTCCAGCAGTCCGTTATAATAACCTTTGATATTCAGCAGTCCGCACGGTTTGGCGTGAAGTCCGAGCTGCCGCCAGGCTGCCGCCTCGAGTATCTCCTCGAAGGTGCCGAGTCCGCCGGGGAGGGCGATCATCGCGTCCGCCATTTCGATCATCATGGCTTTTCTGGTATGCATGGAATCGACGATGCGGATTTCGGTCAGGCCGGAATGCGCGACTTTACGGCTGAGATGTTCCGGGATGATTCCGATGACCCTGCCGCCGTGTTTCAGCACGGTGTCCGCCAGTTTGCCCATGACGCCGACCGATGCGCCGCCGTAAA
>CAIJKT010000473.1 GCA_903821255.1 uncultured Lentisphaeria bacterium
GACATTCCATATTTCCCGAACGTCACAATGGGATGGGATTCCAGTCCGCGCACCATACAAAGCGAAATATGGGAACCCGTCGGCTACCCATATTCAAATATGATCAGTGATAATACTCCTGAAAACTTCCGACTTGCCCTAGATGAGACCCGTCAGCGCCTCGCCGGACTGGATATTCCGCAGATACTCAACATTAACTGCTGGAACGAGTGGACTGAGGGCAGTTATCTTGAACCGGACAATGTTCATGGAACTGCCTATCTGGATGCAGTGAAATCGGTATTTCTCAGCGAAAATTGAAACCCAGGAATTAATTTTTCTATCGTGGTCTATCAAGAATGCCGCTAAGTTAAATAAAATCGGAGTAAGCGTCCAGTCAGCCACATCAAATTGGCCGTGCGCATAATAATCCTGCTTGGCATGTAATGCGATACCTAAGTTTTTAGCCGCTGAGCCAGGATCATCTCCAGGATTTCCTAAATGGGTGAAATCCCCAAATGACGGTTTAGAAAGTTTGTCACTGCATGCATCCTTTGCGGCATCGGCAAGAACTTGCTTTTTTAGCATATTTTCGTTTTTCATCCATTTTTGATGAATAATCCAGGTTAATGTCTGAAAGTATTAAAACGATAGGAATGCTATCGGAGAATAGATAAAAAAAGAACTTTTTGTTGAACAACTGATTTGTACCATGTGATTTATGACATTATTTTTATGATAGGTTTTTTAGAGAAAATCCAGTATGCGGTTATTGCTATTATAGAAATTTCATATATTTGAGCAGGAGGGAGAAAAAATGGCGTTTACTGCAATCGTTTCGACAACCGTTACTGGCGAAATCGTTGTCGGGGGAGGAGTACAGAGTATTGTTAATGGCGGCATTGCGAATTCCACCACCGTTAACTTCGGCGGTGAACAGTATGTTTCCTCCGGCGGCGTGGCGAATTCCACCACCGTCAACTCCCAAGGGTTACAAACTGTTTTAATTGGCGGTACTGTTAACAATACGCTCCTTTCCGGAGGTCCGCGGTGGGATGGTTGTTGCTATAATGCATATCAATGTGTATATGGAATTGCTGATTCCACCATTATCACCCACCTCGGATGCCAGACTGTTTATTCTGGTGGAACAGCAAATTATACGACCATCGACTCCGGGTATGATAATTATGATAACAATCAGTATGTATCTTCTGGCGGTACGGCTAATTACACCACCGTCAATGCCGGTTATCAGCATGTCTCCTCCGGCGGAGTGGCAAACTCCGCCACGATCAATTCCGGCGGCGCGCAGCTTGTATCTTCCGGCGGTACGGCTAATTACACCACCGTCAATGGCGGTTATCAGAATATCTCCTCAGGAGGGGTGGCAAATTATACTGCCGTAAACTCTGGCGGTTATCAGTATGTTTCCTCCGGCGGTGTGGCGAATTTCACCACCGTCAACTCCGGCGGCTCAATGACAGTCTATGGCGGGGGGAGTGCTATTAGTGTAAATGTCGCCTCTGGCGGTCTTTTAGGATGGGATTTCAATACTGTCATCAGCGGGACCAGCAATGGAATAGCTTTTAACAATAGCAACGGAAAAAATAGTTATAACTTTTCGTTCTTATACGGAGAGCAAAAAGTATCATCCGGTTATGTCGCTAATTTCACTACTTTTAAAGGCACCGGCTATGACAACTGTATTCAGACGGTCTGTAATGGCGGAGTGGCGAATAGCACAATTTTAAATGACTATTGCAGGCAGTATGTTTCCTCCGGCGGGATTGCGAATTCCACAGTCATTAATGGAATTGGCTGGTTTTACGGTAGTTTTCAAGAAGTCATGGATGGCGGAGTGGCGAATAACACAATCATTAATGATGCCTGGCAGAAAGTTGAAGGTGTGACGAATTCCACCGCCATCAACGGCGGCATTCAATATGTTGAACTCGGCGGCGCTGCGAATTCCACCACTATCAACAACGGTAGTCAGTATGTTTCCTCCGGGGGGATTGCGAATTCCACAATCATTAATGATGCCAGTCAGCAGGTTTATTATGGAGGAGTGGCGAATTCCACCACTATCAACAACGGCTGGCAGTATGTTGAAGGTGTGGCGAATTCCACAATCGTTAATGGCGGCGGTCAGTATGGCGGCAGTCAGTATGTCTCATCCGGCGGAGTGGCGAATTCCACAACTATCAACTCCGGCGGCACTCAATATGTCGCTTCCGGCGGAACCGTGACGGGGAACTTGACCGAGGCGGGAGGTCACACTATTCTTGAGTCGGCCGATGCGATGCAAGCCGACAGCGTGGCGTTCCAATGGTTGTCGTCCTACAGCGAAGCCGCCGCTATTTCAATTGATTCCGGTTCGCTGTCCGGCTCCGGCTGTCTGTGGGAACTGGATCTCGACAACATCTCCTCCGGCCTGTATGCACTGGTTTCCGGCCCCGACCTGTCCGCATTGAACAACGCAAGCTTTACCGTCAACTATCAAGGACAATCCTGCTCCGGTCTTGCCGAGGGGACTAATTATACGTTCGCCGACGGGTCCCGCATCACATGGTCCGTCCTTGATTCCGGGCGGGATGACACCATGTTCGCTTCATTCTCCCATGTGGCGGATGTGGTTCCCGCAGTGGTTTCGGTTGTTGCCACCGACAATTTTGCCTCCGAGTCAGGTGACACCGCGGTTTTCCGCGTCAGCCGCACCGGCGACACCAGCGCCGCGCTGAAGGTCTATTTCACCACCTCCGGCATGTCAATCCAAAATCTGGACTACACGCTTTCCGCCGGAACCGAACTCCTGGACCATTCGGTAACCATAGCCGCCGGGCAATCGTATGTTGATGTCACGCTGAGCGCCGTCAACGATGCCATGGTCGAATCATCAAGACTGGCCGTACTGGCGTTGACCGGCAATTCCACCTACGACTTAAATACTTTCTCCAGCCGTTCCGCCGAGGTTACCGTCGCCAGCGACGATGCCGTGCCGGTCTATCAGTTCACGGACGGAGTGCCGCTGATCAAATTCCATACCTGGGACCAGGACCGCGGTTACAACAAATATTGCCCGGTCGACCAGGACACCGGGAAACGTGCGTTGACCGGTTGCGGTCCCACCGCGCTGGGCCAGCTCCTGTATTACTGGCATTACAGCATTGCCGTATCCCCCGATCTGCAATACGTCCTGCCCTATGAGCCGGAAACCTGTATCGTAGGCGACGACCAGTCGGCTAAAACATGTGGCTTTCTGTCACTTTCCCAGCTCAACACCAAATTGGCCAACCTGAAATTCGACGGGTCGCTCGATGAAGCCGCCGCCATGTCGTTCGCCGTCGGAATCGAGATGGAGGCCGCCTTTACCTCCATCTCTACTTCCACATTTTTCGAACAAGCGCTGACGACCGGATTCCACTCATGGAACCTGACCGGCGGCAACTACCAGAGTATCATCGATGAACTGCGGGACGGCCGGCCGCTTGTAGCCATTTTGGATTCGGAAGCCGGTGGGCATGCCGCCCTGATCGACGGCTATCGGCAAGCGGACGACAAATACCATTTCAACCTGGGCTGGGGCGGCAATAACGACGGCTGGTATTCCATGTCGAACATCCCCACCTCTATTGGAACTTTCTGCGTCAGCAATTGTATCTCGCTGTATCCGTCGGACCAGGAGCGTGATCTTACCGTCAACAGCAATATCGATTTTTCCGTAAGCAATCTGAAGATGCTGGACGGCAATAATAATGTTGTGACCACCTGCAGCGCCGGCGACGTCCCTGCTTCTATTTCCATTGACTGCGGCAGCGGCGACAGCAGCAACAGTTACGATAGCAAGTTCGCGAAGGTGGAAGTTTTCCTGTCCCGAGATCGCACCATTACCGCAGATGACATCAAGCTTGGCTTCCTCGCGGGCGATCTCGCTGGCACTCTTAACCTGAGCAACTGCGACTACTTGACTTATAAACTCGTCGTTCCTGAGACCATCGCCGCCGGAAACTATTACCTCGGCGCGCACCTGGTCACCGCCGGAGATCCGGACGACACCAACAACTGGACGGTTGGCGATGTCATCATCGTTGAAGGCGCACCCGACAAGGTCGCCCCCACTGTTCCCGCCAAACTTGCCGCGTCCGTCAACGGGAACGCCGTTACATTCAGTTGGAAGGCATCCACGGATGCGCTCAGCGGAATCAGCCAGTACGAATACCAGATTGATGATAATAACGATTTTTCCAGCCTGGCCAAATCCGGAACGGCCGCCGGAACCTCCGTCGACACCTCCGATTTGGCCGCCGGGGCCGCCTATTTCTGGCGGGTTCGCGCCCGGGACAATGCCGGCAACTACAGCGCCTGGAGTAAATCAGCTTCATTTTTTGTTGCGCCGGAGGATAACGCGGGGAATACCCCATTGAATGCGAATGACATTGGCGAACTCCCCGGCGGGGTTGTTGTCGAATGCAATGACTGGGCTGGTTTCGGCGACCCGGCGGACTGCTATAAACTGAACATGACTGGCGCCGGAACCCTTGCCTTGAATCTGACCGGGCTCACCGGCGATGCCAACCTTTCGCTGCTGGACGCCAAAAGCAAGGTTCTGAAGACTTCCGCTAACAAAAAAAATGCAGGAGAAGCAATCTCCATGGCGTTGCCGGCCGGTTATTATTTCGTTAAAGTGACGCCTGCCGACGGGGGCAAGAGCTCAGTCAACAACACCACTTACACGTTGAGCAATAAAGTTGATTATTTCCCTGGAGATAACGCCGGCAATGCTCTGGACAAGGCGAATGTCATTGGCGGACTCGCCGACGGGGTTGCCGCCGAATGCAGCGACTGGACGGGTTTCGGCGATCCGGCGGACTACTATCAACTGACGCTGACCAATGCCGGGACTTTGAGACTGAATCTGAATCTGACCGACTTGACCGGGGACGCCAATCTGACGCTGCTGGATAACAAAGGCAAGGTATTGAAGGCTTCTTCCGCAAAAGGGCATATCGATGAAGCGATCGTCATGCCTTTGCTTGCCGGTGATTATTTCGTCAAGGTCGCCCCCGCCGACGGCGGCAAAGGCATCATTAACAACACCTGCTATAATCTGAGCAGCACGGTTGATTATTTCCCTGAAGATAAAGTCGGCAATACTGCATCCGGGGCTGCCGTCATCGGGGAACTTGCCGACAAGGTTGTTGTCGAACTGCCGGGCTGGGCTGGTTTCGGCGATCCGGCGGACTACTATCAACTGACGCTGACCACCGCCGGAGCGTTAAGCCTGAACCTGACCGGCTTGAGCGGCGACGCGAACCTTACGCTGCTGGATAACAAAGGCAAGGTGCTGAAGACATCCGCTAACAAAAAAAGCGCCGATGAACTAATCGCCACGGCTTTGGCCGCCGGTGATTATCTCGTAAAAGTCGCTCCCGCCGACGGCGGCAAAAGCACCGTCAACAACACCTACTATAATCTGAGCAGTTATTTCCAAGAGGAAACCGCCGGCAGTTCCTTTGCCACCGCCGTCGAACTCGCTTCCGATGGAACGGTTCACGGCTGGGTGGGGTCAGGCAACAAGGAAGACTATTACAAATTTGAAGTGCTGTCGGACGGCTCGACTTCAAGCGGCGGGCTGAGCGGATTTGATTCAAATGTCAATCTCTATGTATATAATTCCAAACATAAACTGGTGGCGTCTTCGACCAAATCCGGACTGACTCCCGAGTCAATAAACAGCGGTGACGGGAATGCGGACGCGGGTATCTATTATGTAAAGGTAATGCTGGCTGGAACCGGTGCGACTGAATATGATTTGAATTTCAATCTTACCCAGCCCGGCGGACTGAGACTGTCCGGCCCGTTGACCGGCAGCGCGGATACCGCGCTGCCCGGCGATCCGCTGAAGAAAAGCAGCGGACTGCTGGCAAGTTAACCCGGACATTACGACATGGAAGAGAATTCGCGGCGGTAGCGGGCAGGGGGAATGCCGATGACTTTTTTAAATCTGCGGATAAAGTGGTATTGATCAACATAGCCGAGATTGGCGGCGACTTCGGAGATTTTATTTTTTGAACCGCACAGTAACTCGACGCCGCGCCGCATTTTGACGGTTTCAATATAATTTTTCGGAGACATCCCGGTGGTGTCGTGGAATATCCGGCGCAGTTGATTTTCGCTGATATTACAGTATGCGGCCATTTCGCTTACCGTCCACCATTTGCTGATGTTGTGCTTCAGTTCCCGGATCAGCAACTGTATCCGCGATTCCGTGGCGGGCATCCGCTCCCGCCTGCGGTTTTCATGGTACAACTCGAAAATCAGGTTCAGCAGCAGCGAATTGGCTTCCAGTTGCGACGCCAGGGTGGCGCCTTTAAGTTTTTCGATAATCGGGAGCAGGCGGCGGGCGGTTCCGATCTGGATCAGGCCGTCCCGCAGCACACCCGCGTTGTACAGCGCGTCGGCCGACGGCCCCATGAACGCAATCGAGTCTTCATAAAAATAGTCTTTATAGCCGGAATAACTGTTGGTTTTTCCCGGGGTGGCGATAATGCCCGCGCCCGGAGAAATAATTTCCGGTTTTTCGTGTTCAGGCGTCCAGTAAAAGCCTTTGCCGCCGATCAGGTGGGTCAGCACGTAGAAGTTGAATTTTCGCGGTATCGGCGAATCCTTGATGGGACTTTTCACCTTCGAATAGAACGAACAGATCCAGAGTCCTGAGCGGCACATCTGGTCGCGGATATTCCTTGGAATCGGTTCCACATTTATTTCCGATGTGTTGAATTTGTCATTCATTATGATTGAAAAGTCCATTTGTTTTATAAATACTCAAGTATATTAATATATGTATCATACTGGAAATTACTATAATACTTTAAACACGGAGATGTTGAAAAATGAATATTATACCAATGCCGGCAAAAATAAAGATAAAAAACGGGACTTGTGCGCTGAATGAGAAAACGTCAATCATTCTTGATCAGGACAAGCCGCTGATTCCGCTGGAAGGTCCGCTGCTGCTGACAGACACTCTCGCCCAGGCCCTCTGCCGCCGTCCGGTTCTGACGCGTTCGAATAATCCCGGCGGGAATGCGATCTTCCTGACCGTCGCCGGCGCCGGCGACGCCCAGAGCTATAAAATGACGGTAGAGAAAGACGGCGTGACAATAACCGGCGACGGCCTGCCCGGGCTGTTTTACGGTATCCAGACCCTGCGCCAGATGATCGCGGAATATGGCGCTGAACTGCCCTGCTGCACCATCACGGACACCCCGGATTTTCCCGTCCGCGGCTTTTATCATGATACCACCCGCGGCAAAGTGCCGAAGCTGGAAACGCTGTTTGAGCTGGCGGACAAGATGGCATATTACAAACTTAACCATCTGGAACTGTACGTTGAACATACTTTCGCCTTTGCGGAGATGTCCGACGTCTGGGCCGGCAGCGACCCGCTGACCGCCGAGGAGATTCTGCGTCTGGACGAATATTGCAAAAAACGCTGCATTGATCTGGTGCCGTCCTTAAGCACGTTCGGCCATTGCTATCATTTACTTTGCAGCAAACGCCGGGAGCATTTGAACGAACTGGATATCAAGGCTTCCGAATTGCCTTTCTATTTTTACGACCGGATGGCCCACTACACGCTGAACTGTTCCGACGCCGGTTCGTTCAAGCTGGTCGAAGGGATGATCGCGAAATTTTCTCCACTCTTCAGTTCCAAATATTTTAATATCTGCTGCGATGAGACATTCGATCTGGGGACCGGCAGGAATGCCGCGAAAGCTAAAAAACACGGCAAAGTGCGCCTTTATCTGGACTTTCTGGAAAAGATTGTCGGCGCCGTCAGGAAACAGGATAAGATCCCGATGCTGTGGGGCGACGTCGTATTGCATGAACCCGGCCTGATTCCAGAATTCCCGAAAGGGACCATTGCGCTGAACTGGGATTATTCCGCGAAATGCCAATATCGCCCGTGCGAACCTTTCGCTGAAAATAAAATCCCGTTTTATGTCTGCCCCGGCGTTCACGGCTGGAATAATTTCTTTAACGACATCAATGCGGCATGTGAAAATATCTGGAATTACGCCGCCGCGGGCAGGAAGAACGGGGCGGCCGGCTTTCTCAATACAGACTGGGGCGATTACGGTCATGTCAATTTGTTCTTCAATTCCATGCACGGCATGATTTACGGCGCGGCGGTTTCCTGGAACGTTGATGCGGCGAAAGATACTGCCGCCTTTGATGAAGCGTTCAGTTCGCTGGAGCTGGGAGCTGATTCCGCCGCCGCAGTTGAAATCGCCAGAGCGATTTCGGCGGCAAATTCGGTCAACTGGGGCCATGTGGTGCGCTGGTATGAATCCGTCCGCCGCGGCAATCCCGAGGCGGAGGCAATCAAGCAGATCACTGACTGTGCAGACCTGGGCAAGTTGTCCGCCAGCATCAAAAAAATGGAAAAACTAATTCCGGCGCTTACTTTGAAACTGAATTCCGCTAAAACCGCGCCATTGAATGTGCGGGAACTTGTTACCGGCGCCAGGGGGGCGCTGCTGATGCACCGGATCGCTCAGAGCGTTTGCCGCAGGGATAAGACTTCGGCGTGGAAAACCGCCGATGAAATAAGGTTCTTTGAAAAAGATTTGTCCGAAGTCTGGCATTGCCGCAATAAACCGTCCGAGTATTACCGCGTCAAAGAGACGCTATCGGGCATGGCAGTAATTCTGGACAGCATTCGCTGAACTTTGAATCAAAACCACCAGTTGAACTGGTGGTTTTGATTTCGGGAAAGTGATTAATCTTCGAGGATGAAGGATCCGGTAATCGATACTGTAATTTTTACTTTGTCGGGTTCAATGGCGGTGTATTTTAAATTGGTATTCGGCATTGTATTGGGATAAAATACTTGTTGCGCCGGGGCTCCGGAAATTGAAATTGAAGTCATTTTGCCAACTTTTTTACCGGCAATCGCGGCGAGTTCTTCCGCATTTTTCTTCATGTCGGCCAATGCCAGATCCTTGAGTTCCTTTTCAAGTTTCGCATACTCTTTCAGTCCGTAAATAACGGCACTGTTAATCTGCCCGCCATAATAGACCTGCGAATCTGCCGAAAGTGTCGCTCCGTTACGGATGGCGGTATCAATTATTTCGTATACGATTTTGCTATCCGCGGGAAGGGTGATCATGATCTGTTTGCGGATTTCCGGCTGCGGCTTGGCCTGATTATCCGGATTATAATTATTGGTGCGCTTTTGACCGAGACCAACAACTTTCTGTTCGATTTCTAAATCTTTATATTTCTCTTTAAGGGCATTTTCCAGTTTGGCATATTTCTCCTGGTAGGCCTTTTCCGCATCCACCATCAGGATGCCATCAGCGTTAAGGTAAATAATTATTTTGGCAACATCCGCTTTAACTTCCTTTTCAGCCTTGCCGGACGCAGAGATTTTGAAGACATCACTTTCCGCCGCGGAAATCATCATTCCGGAACAGAATAACACGGCCAGCAATAACGTCATGGTACTTTTTCTCAACATGATTCTCCTCCTTGTTCTGTTTAATTACGCAGTGGATTCACTATTGCAGTGAATAGTTATAGATAAAATAACTTGAAAAATACAGCTTTCAAGAAGTAAAACCGAAAGAATCCCGGAGATGTTATTCCGCCCGGTTCCCGATGTAACTTGCATTTATTCAGCAAGCAGGAGATAACCTATGTCGAAGCTGTGGCCGCTGCTGTCCGGGTGGCGTTCTGACAGCATCCGCACCCGCAGGATATGGCTGCCGTCCGCCAGGTCATTGGCAAGTACGGTCAGCACGGTGTGTCCGCCGGCCCAGGCATTGTTCGGCAGCTTTTGAAAATAACCTTCGAGCATGACCGGCGGACGGTCGTCAATTGTCGCCAGCGCCCGTCCGAAATCTCCTGCATACTGCTGGCAGCCGATGGCGATGTAACGGCCGCTGAAGCGCACTTCAAGCAGAGCTGCGGGATCATTTGTCTGCCAGCCGGAGTAACCGCCTTTGTGCGGGCCGGTCTGCCATCCGGTGCAGGTCAATACTTCCATGGAGCCGGCATCGGCAATGCGGACGTGTGCGTATTTGGCGGCGGCAGGGTCGAGGTAAGCCGGCAGCGGAACCGGATCCGCCGCGGGTGCAGTTTCAAGTTCCTGCATCAGCATGACGAGCATGTCTTTAATCAGAGTATGCCCCTGGTTGTCGGGATGGACGGTATCCGGCGAAATGTCGCTCCATGCGATCCGTCCGGCGGATACTTCCGGATATACGGCGTCACGATAAGATATCATCGGCAGTTGATAATGGCTGCCGGCGGGAATGTGCAGATGCTGTTTATTTTCGCCCAGATAGTTCATGGTGGAGATCAGGATTACAGCAGTATCGGGGGATAGTTCCAGGCATTTGCGGAGCAGCGCTTCGTAAGACGCGGCGGTATCCGGGTTGGTCGTATCGTTGACGGCGTATTCGACGGTAATTAGGTCAGGTGAATAACGCAGGAGATCTTTATCAACGCGAAAAGCGCCGAACAGACTGTTGGATGCGCCGATTCCGGCATTCACCACTTCGATGCCGGGATTGCGGTAATGCACGCGCAGCCAGGCGGCAAACTGTTCGACATAGCGGAGTTCCTTGCAGGAGGCCCCGGCGCCTTCAGTGATCGAGCCGCCGATAGCGCCGTAGACGATTCTCCGTCCCTGCCGGATTTTTTCAATAAATTCTAGGATTCTTGCCGGATTGCCCAGTGAGATTTTGCCACGCTGAAAAATGGCATTGGTAAGTGTAAGAAGGTTCATTTATTATCCTTATGGTCCATTGAGATATTTTACAGCCGGACGCCGTTTTTCTCCAGGATTGACCGCACAAGTCTGCCGTCCAGGGCGCGCGGTGTACAGCCTTGCCTGACGCTCTCAGCCGCCGCGGTGCCTGCCGCTTCGCCCGTCGCCACGCAGTTGCCTGTCACGCGGTAGGATGCATGCGCTTCGTGTGAACCGGAGATGCAGCGTCCCGCGACCAGTAGCTGGTCCGCCTTCAGCGGAACAAGACAGCGGTAGGGAATATGGTAAGGCTTAACCTGATGACTGCAAAACTGTTCTTTGGAATCAGGGGAATGGATGTCCACGCAGAATGTCGCCCGGCAGATTCCGTCTTCGAATGTCGCGCCCCGGATGAGGTCGTCGGTTTCCATGTGATACTCGCCCAGGATGCGCCGGGTCTCCCGCACGCCGATCTGCTGCGCGGTCTCGACCAGGCTTGCGCCGCCAAATACATCTTTCACGTTCCGCAGCAGTTTCATTGCCGTCTGCACCTGCCTGCGGCCTTCGATGACAGACTTGGTGAGGTCGTCCGCGTTCGTCCCGTCGGTGCCGCGGATGTGTGTCCACATGACTACTGCCGTTGCAGGTTCGCCCGGCACCGGGATGAGCCACGGACGGTTGTATGGAATCGCATCGACTGCCGCCTGTTCATTGTGTTTCAGCAGGAGATTGTATAAGGCTTCAGCATCAGGCTGGGTGTAATCCGCGCCGCTGATTTTGAACATGACAGACATGGGCTGGGGCAGATTGTCGCTCATCCTGCCGAATTCATACTCGCACCCGGCATGCCAGGCCACGTCGCCGTCGCCGGTGCAGTCGATGACGACCCTGGCAAGGACGGCGCCGCGTCCGGATTTGTTTTCAATGATGACTCCGCGAACGGAGCTGCCGTCCATCAGCGTTCCCGCTGCAAGCGTGTAGAAAAGAACGTTCACTCCCGCATCCCGGGTCATTACATCAAGCAGATATTTCATCGCTTCCAGATTGAATGATATGTTCCACAAACCGCCCCAGTCGCCCTGCGCCTCCAGGCGGGAGATGATTTCACTGACAATCCCGCCTTTGTCTCTGCCGTCGAAAAGCGGGTTGAGCAGCCCCGCTGTCCAGAGACCGCCGAGACAGCCGAATTTCTCCACAACCAGGGTCTTCATTCCGGCGCGTGCCGCCGCCAGCGCCGCCCCGATGCCGGCGGGACCTCCGCCGACTACGACGACATCATACTCGCCGTAAACGGGAACCGTCCGCTCGGGCTCGATAATCGCGGTTGCCGCAGTCTGGCGGCTGATGTTTACAGAATATTTCATTTATCGCTTCATTTCCTTTGCCAGACGGCGACGATTTCGCCGAAAAATAGTTTGTGCCCCTTCGGCGGATCGTTTTTAGTGGTCATGGTCGAGAAACCTTTCTTGCAGACGATGATGAGCTTTGCCTCGGCATAGGCGATCCCCGGCGCAGTTGAGATGCCGGTGAGGCCGGCCTCTTTCGTCTTATCCATGTCGCGCCCTGATTTCGTGCCGAAAAGCTTCAGCGCGGGACGGTATTTATCGTCGAAAAAGGACAGGGTGAAATAGTCTTCTTTCTCAAGAAACTTGTAGGTGTTGCGGTCCGTGTGAACCAGGATGAAAGCCACCGGCTTGCCCCAGTTGCCGATGCCGCCCCAGCTTGCAGTCATGCCGTTGAATTTCTGTTCGCTGCCGGCCGTGATGAGCATCCAGTCGGAATTGATCATCTTGATGATGTTGCCCTGTATTTCGTCCGGGGATATTTTGTTGAAACTGGCTTTCAGGTCATAGGGTGGCGTTTTCGTTTCCACCGCGCTGTCGGCAAAGCAGTTAAGAGTCGAACCTAATACAACTGCAGCGGCCAGAAAAGCTGAAACATTCTTTCCGTAATTCATATTTACACCTTTTATTTAGTTAAAGAACTCATATCCGGATGGAGTTTTTCGGCAACTGTTTCATGGGCGATGCGGCGGATGACGACGGCATCATCCAGGCTGACTTCCGGCGGACAGAATTTGTTTTCGCGGGAATCGGCACCGAGGAGTGTTTCACGCCAGACCAGAGCGGCAAGCAGGCATCCGGCCTGGTTGGCATGATGGTCATAAATCAGTTTCTGTTCGCCGGTATTTGTGTCTTTCCGCCACATCCAGCCGATACAGAGGGTGTGTTTCTGGTCAGGCAGATCGGGACAGGTCATTTTCTTCGGATCAAAATCGGGATCCGGCTGGAACTTCCAGATCTGGCGGAGATTTTGAAAGGCATCGCCGACGGGAATTATCCTGAGATTGCCGAGTTCGGAGGCGATTTCGCGGTTGGCGGCATCAAGGTCCCGGTACATTTCCAACTGGTTTTTCCCTTTGGGTTTAAGCCGGGCATTGTCGACACGGTCGGCCCATACTTCATGAACGACAATTTCAGCTTCCGGGCAATATTTTCTGATGTAGTCGCAGAGATCTTTAGCATGGGGGCGGTAGCTCGTAATGTCGTCGCTGAGGTGGCTTACCTGCTGTATCGTCACCACGTCCCATGCCTGGGCGGTCAGCATGTCTTTCAGGCTGGCTTTCTGCTTATTGTATATGTATGGTTTACCGGCCGGGTCGGCGGGATTCTGTTCATGGAGCCGGGCTAGTTTGATGTGTTTTTCAAAAGAGCAGCCGCCAATCTCGGCCTGGGCGACGATCAGTTTGTGGAGAGGATCGCCTGTGTTGAGCTTTTCGCGGCAGGCATTGGCATTGCCGGAGAAGCTGTTGCCAATGGCCAGTACTTTCAGTTCTGATTTAGGCTCATGATTTTGGGCGACAGCCTGAAAGGATACCGCAGTGAACGCGAGAATAAATATTCCGCATCCGATGCTCATCAGATTTGCAGAGTTAAACATCGTAATTCCTTCTGAGATTATATTTTAGTAACAGTTCAGTTTAATAAAGTAAATTACTTTGAGTCTTTTGCAAAGTAATTTGTGGTTTCTGTCGATAACTTTATGTTTTAAATTATGTTCTGCTATTGCGCGGCGGCCATACTGAAGCCTTTGATCTCAAACCAGCCGTCCTGCTGCCAGCAGAACAGCGACACGGACAACTTGCGGACATCGTTCGGGATCACGACTACCGCCTCGTAGTGTTTCCATTCACTGCCAAGTACCGCCCTGGAAAGGAAATCTTTACGTCCGGTTTTCGGCATATTCAACATTCCATTGAATTGTTTAACATTGCCGCGAGCCTCAAACGAAATCTGATAGGCGGCTCCGGGTGTGACTTCAACCTCGCGAGTGGCGATGGCGGAGGCGGTTTTGGGAGCAAAGCCGGAGCAGATGACTTTGACACTGTCCTTGCCTGATTCAAGTTTGGCGGCACCCCAGAAACCGCGTAAATCGCCCTGTTTGAACAATATCTGTTTGCCGATATCCACCGTCAGCGTACCGTACTGTGCCGGATCTTTGGCATTGCCGATGCCGGAGGCCCATTCCAGATACCCGGCGCGGCTGCCGCCGTCATTATTGTTGATCAGCAGCGAGAAGCGCACCGGCTGGCCGGAAATATAGCTGAACGGATAAAGGTCGTCGCGGTCGACATGAATTTTATAACATAATCCTGTCGCGGTTTTTTCAACCGCGATTTTTCCGTACTGGAGTGGTTTTCTGGCGAAAGTAATCCGTGACGGCAGGTCGCCGCCGAGCGGAGGCATTGCCTCCTTCCACAGCAGCGGTCCTTTCGTAGTCAGTGCCGCGCTGATTTCCAGGCGGTCTTCAGCCAGGCCTTTGCCCGCGGCATCGAGCGCAAACTGGACGCTGTCACCCTGATAGATATTGCCGTCGGTCCAGATTTGATGATGGATGCGGTCATTCACTTCAACCAGCAAATCCATGCCGCTGCTGTCGAGAGCTGCGGCAAAACGGGCGGCTAATCCTTCCTGCGGTTTTTCCTGATTCATGGCGACATATTTATCTGCCGGCAGCCATGGCAGGCTGACAGTATCGGTTACATTCATCTGCGCGTCAAAAATCCTGCCGGCGCGGTAGCGTCCGTTAACCGTGCGGTCTAGTTCCGGCTCCTTCTGTATCTGCGTCAGCACCTGTCCGCGATTACTGGTCCATTGGGCGATGGTTTTTTCATCCGGATTTTTCAGGAAATATACAACGGCAGGCTGTATTTCCAGACCGGCGACATTGCATGTCCTGCCTTCCCAGTCGGTCAGCCGTGGATTGGCCCCGGCAGCGGCTGCCGCCAGTTCCGCGACCGGTTTCAGCGGTTTGTCGGTGTTGGACCAGAAGAACAGCACCTTGCCGCTGTCGCTTTGCATCAACGCCGCGCGCTGTTTTCCGCCGTCGAAATAATAGCCGTCAATGTAGCGGATTCTACCGGCGAAGCAGTCGGTGAAATTGCGCCATACCACTGCCAGCCGCCGCGGCTCGATATACGGAGTGGCGCGGAACAGTCCGAAAGTCTGGAAGAACTGTTTATTCTTACGGAAATAATCCATCATTTCATGTTCGCGGGCATGCTGAATATTGGTCATGGTAAAGAATGTGACCATTTCCGCCCCCTGGCGGATATGATTCATGAAGTCAACCAGCATCCTGTTGGAAAGCGCTTCTTCGGCGGGTGTAACCGCTTCATCGCCGCTTGCCAGCATGGCGTGCCATTCGGAACTGACCCAGGGTTTCGGCTCCACTCCGCAACTCCGGTCGATGCGCTGGAACGGAGCGGGCGAGACCCAGGAGCCGTGCAGCACAAGGCGGTCGAAGTATCTGCCGGCGCCGAGTTTCATGATTTCTTCGTAAAACGGCAGATAGCGCATGCCCATGCCGCCGATCCAGACTGTCGTATCCGGCTGCTCCTGCTTGACGGTGTCATATCCGGCTTTGAGCAGTTCGACGAATTTTTCCGGTGAATCTCTCCAGAACACCGACTGTCCCGGCAGATGCGGTTCGTTCCACAGTTCCCAGGTCCTGATGAACGGGTAGCGGTTGACCAGCACTTTCAGGAAATCGGTCCAGTAGGAGATTTTGACCGGGGAGTAGGCGGCATATTCCCAGACGCAAATATCCAGGTTGATCAGCTCCGGATGTGTCGACGCCCATTTCGGGGTGCCGACCGGATCGCCGATGAATTCGCTGAAGCCTCTCTTCCGCGCTTCCGCGATAAACAGGTCAATGGCGTTCCAGTCGTATTTGCCCTGTTCCGTTTCGATCCGGTCCCAGGGGATCGTATGGATGCGGATGGCATGAAAGCCGATCATGGCGGCCAGCTTGAGATTATCATTGGCCCATTGAATGTTTTTGGGTTTGCTGTCGTAGGCCAGCCCGAGCGACACCGCCAGTTGCGGCGGAATTTGCTCCGGCGGCCGGGCGGGGCTGGGGAGTACCGCGATATTGTGGCATTGCCGGACGAAATTATTTTCCAGTTGCAGATGCGGTTTGCCTTTGACCCATTCGTAAATTTTACAATTGATGGTTTCCTGCGCGGGAGTCAGCGCATCGGCGGCATCGCGGTACTGGAACTTCACTTCGTAAAATCCCGGCTGCTCCGGTTTCCACTGCCAGCCGGCGGCGGCGAAATCCGTCGCGGAAACGGTTCTTTCACTAACCTTTTTCCCGGATGAATCATAGATTTCCCCGATGACATTCTTTATGTTTTCCGGCAGTCTGCCATCCGGTTTGAACCCGACGGTCTCTCCCAGAACCCACCAGTTGGCAAATTTTTCACCCCTGATTTTTACTTCGGCTTGTGCACTGAACGCGGCAATCAAACAGATTGAGCACAATTGCAATAAAAAACGCATACATATCCTTAATGTCTGTTAAAAAATCTTTATATACAGCCAGGAATCCTAATCAATATGTCATCCAGTGCAGATTGTTTACATCGTTGAGATTGCTTCCTGACACCCACCTGAACGGCGCATCGGAGAACGGGTAGTTTATATTTTTTACCAATACATTGCCGGTGTGCCCGTCCAGCCAAAGCATATTGCATTTCTGGTTATGACGGCCCGCCGGGCGGGCCCAGTTTGTGTTCTGAAACATAGTGGCGCCGCCGCTAAAGGAAATTCGCATGCCTACTGCGTCAAAGTTGGTCCCGCCGGTGGCCAGATTGAGATAGTTATCCAATATGTAAATCTTGACGGAAGGACGGCGTTGTGACGCCAGCTTGTAGGAACCGAAATCCGCCACGGCTCCGGAGTAAATATCGTTGTTAATGGCGTAGTCAACATTCCAGCCGAAACTGAACCCTTTAACTTGTTCAGGACAATGGAATTGTTTTTGAGTGGCATATTTATTTTCCTTGCCTTTCGGCCCGACCATGAAATAAGGCCAGGGATTGGCATATCCGGGATAGAATACCGGCATCAGATAACCGCCGTTGTCATCGGTGTAATTTATTACGCCGATGCCGAGCTGTTTCAGGTTGTTGTTGCACGAGGCCTGCCTGGCTGTAACCCTGGCTTTATTGAGCGCCGGGAGCAGCATTGCCGCGAGGATCGCGATGATGGCGATCACCACGAGGAGTTCGATGAGTGTGAAA
>CAIJKT010000474.1 GCA_903821255.1 uncultured Lentisphaeria bacterium
CCGCCCATGAGGCGGCAATCAGTATTTCATCACCAATCCCCCAGAACAGCGAACGATAATGGAGAATAAAATGACATTCAAACAAAACCATCGCCATAATCAGAAAAATTGTCACAACACGCAGTATTTTGCCTCCGCAAAAGTAAATAATCAAAAATGCTGTCAGCAACAGGCTGCGGTACATGATCGTTTCATAAATATAAAGCCACATGACGCTTAAAAAGATACTGCCAGTCAGCAGATAGAGAATATTACACCAATTTTGTTTCAGCAACTCAAATATTTTTCTCATAGATATAAAAACCGCTGGATGCTATTTCGCATTTTGCCATGATTTCAAAAGTGCTGGCACCGGCTTGGAATTCTCGTCGTCATTTGCCAGTGAATCATAGTCAACGTGTTCATTCCAGTAATAGACTTTACGTTTTTTCACATCTTTCACTTCCTGGCTGCATAAGTCGTATTGAGTACGAAAGCCGGGATAAGTGATGTGCATCAAGTCCAGCATGGTTTCGAAGAAATAACTGGTGATCAACGATTATTTCCGGTTGCGGTTCAGCATATCTTTGGTTTGCCGGCCGGTCCATTTCCAGAAAGTATCAGTCCCGTAGATGAAAAACGGAATGTGATAGTTGCCTTTGCAATAGCCGTAATAGTTGTTCCTGCCATCGTCAAAAAGGGCTGCGCCATGATCGGAGATGAAAACCATTGCAGCCGGGTAATCAGTCTTGCTCACATATGTTGCCAGGCGGTCCAGGAAATACCCCGAGAATACCATTCCGTTCCGGTAGTTGTTTCTAATCATTTCCTTGTTCTCCACATTGTCTTCAGCGCCGGTCGTCGGAGTGAATAATTCAAATTCTTTCGGGAAGCGGATGGAAAACGGAAAATGAACCGAAATGGTCTTAATTACAATCAATGTTTTGCCTTTATTCGCTTTGATGATATTGTCTATGATTGGGAACATGCCGGTATCATAGGCTCTGGTGCTCCGGTTCTCTACCGCGTGATTAATGAATTTATCCGCCTCCGCCATAATTACATTAAGTCCGTCGTTGTAGGCGGCAAGCGCCGGGTGGTAGGTTATATAGTAAGTAACATATCCAGCTTCTTTGTATGCCGAAATCAACGATTTCTCACAAAAGTTTTTCGCGTTATATTCAGTTGATGCGCGGGTAAGCAATGCAACGCAGGCTTGAAGGGTTTTTGTGGCGTGCGTAGTGATGTCAGTATATGAAATCATGTTGCCAGCCTGTTCGGCATTCCAGAGCAGAGGGGTGTATTGGGGGTTAATCAGATACGAATAATGATCCTGGCGTTGAGATTCTCCGACAACCATCCAGTAACAGACTCTTCTCCGGTTTGGCGGTGTCGGCGGCGGAGAACGAATGAGCTTTAACCTTCTGGCGCTTATTGATCGCATCATCCTTGTATTCGTAAAATCGTAAAATTGCAGAACCGTAGGAAAACCAGCAGTATGCTAAAAAAAACGGGAGCGCCGCAAACGCCCGGAGGCTGCTGCGGACAGACTTCATGAAAATGGCAAAGACAATCGCGGCTCCGACTATTCCGGTCATGGCCGCATACTCAAACAGCGTAATTACCTTGAAGTAGTGCATAATCTCATTTGAGTCATTATTGACCGCCCATGAGGCGGCAATCAGTATTTCATCACCAATCCCCCAGAACAGCGAACGATAATGGAGAATAAAATGACATTCAAACAAAACCATCGCCATAATCAGAAAAATTGTCACAACACGCAGTATTTTGCCTCCGCAAA
>CAIJKT010000475.1 GCA_903821255.1 uncultured Lentisphaeria bacterium
CATCTCGCTGATCAGTTCCAGCCCGGAAGCCAGCGCCGCCTGGTAGACCGGAGAACACGGCGGAACTCCGGGACTGACTATCAGCAGATCAAATCCGTCAAAAACAGAGAGAGATGGGTTTTCCCGGGGAAACGCAACATCTTCGAAGAATGTAATTTTATGACCGGCGGCTTCAGCCAGCCTGGCAGCGGCGAGACCGCTCACGCCGCGCCCGATGATACCTGCTATCATGTTTCGTCAGCCGTATCAGCAATAGTTTTTTTCTGAGCAGGTTTTACTTTCCTGCGATTGGCGTCTTTGAACTTTTTCAGGCTGTAAAGCCTGGCCGGATTAACGTCTTCCGGTTTTAGCAGCAGCATGGAAAATGCCTGTACGACTTTTTCAAATTTCTTATCAGCCTCGGCATTTTTATTATTGCTGTTATCGTCCAGTCCGTCCAGATCGGATTGCCGGCGGGTCGCCCACATCTCATCGAACTTGTCATGCACTTTAATAAACCAGGCACGGTCGATCCCGGTCGATATTTCCAGTTCTTCCGGATCTTTCAACCAGGAATGCACGGTCATGGCATACGCCATGTAATGCTGCCGGGTCAATTCCGCGCCGCGCTCATCCTTGCCGGTAATGATCATGGTTTCGCATTTCTTGAGATATTCAAAAACGCTGTCCCGGGTCAACTGTATATCATCGCCATTCCTGTTGTTCTCGCCTGAGTTATTCTTGCTCTCGCCGGCATTGCAAAACAAGCAGGCAGACACTCCCAAAAGAACCATTATAATATATACTAACCGCATCGTATGTTATATCTTTCAATTTTTAAATTTATAAACTATCACGGGATAAAAATTACCCGTCAATTAAAAATTTCCTTAATAGAAAATCTCTGTTTAATTATACCACAAAAAACAAAATAAAAAAATAATAAATGGCTGCCTTAAGATAAAAAACGTAATGTTTTATCAATCCCCGGGCCGGCATTTACACCAGAACAATCTTCCTGATATTTTTCTTGCCGGCTTTGAGAATGACTGGTCCGGCGGCGAAAACATCAGCGTTGATTTTTATTTCGAAACTGGCGATGCGCTGATCATTGATATAAGCGCCGCCGCCCTGTATCAGCCGGCGCGACTCGCCGTTGGATTTGCTGAGTCCGGCATCGGTCAGGAGTTTTACAATCCAGATGCCCTCGCCGTCCACTTCCGCTTTCGGCAGTTCATAGGCGGGAAGATCGTCAAACCCGGCCTGGCTGTCAGCTTTGATTGCAGCGACAGCGCTGGATGTCTGGAGCTTTCCTTCCGGATCGGCAAAACCGAATTTGCTGCCGGCTGCAAGATAAGCCTTGACTGCTTCAGTTTCGCCATGCGCCAGTCTGGTGGCTTCAAACGCCAGGATTTCTTTGGCCCGGTTGATTGCCGGGGCCTGCAATTGCGCCAGCAGCCTGATTTCGTCAACCGGCAGATTGGTGAAAAAACATAGCAGTTTCTGAACGTCGCCGTCTTCGCAGTTGCGCCAGAACTGATAGTAGTCAAAAACTGAAGTGCGGGAAGTGTCAAGCCAGACATTGGTGCCGCCGGCGGTCTTGCCGAATTTATTGCCCTGGCTGTCAGTAAGCAACGGGAAAGTCATCGCGAAAACTTCGTTCTGCGACATCTTTCTGACCAGTTCGGTGCCGGCGACGATATTGCCCCACTGATCCTGTCCGCCAAACTGCATCTTGCAGTTCAAATCGCGGTTCAACACGTAGAAGTCATAGGCCTGAAGGATGGAGTAGTTGAATTCCAGAAAGGACAGACCGGTTTCCAGGCGCATTTTCACCGAATCCTGCGCCAGCATGCGGTTGACGCTGAACTTGGAGCCGATGTCCCGCAGGAAATCAATGTAC
>CAIJKT010000476.1 GCA_903821255.1 uncultured Lentisphaeria bacterium
ACTTTCCGGACATCCAGAATCAATATTGCTTCGTATTTTTTCAAAACCTTTTCCTCCATGGTTTTAGTTTTGTTCTCCGGCGTCGCCGGAATTTGCTTTATTCTCTTCAACGCCAATTTCCATGCCGTTGAAACTGTTCATGGCCGCTGCGATCCCTCGCGAAACTGCCATTATCACGGCATCGGCTGCCGCTTTGATAACTTTGTCAAAATCCGGTTGTTCACTGGCCGGGAACTTCGACAGCACATGGTCTATCTGCTGCCCTCGCACCGCCTCGCCGACTCCGATCCGCAGCCGGGCAAACTTTTGTGATTCGAGACTGCCGATGACAGACTCCACTCCATTGTGCCCCGCGCTGCTGCCGTCTTTCCTTAATCTGATCCTGCCCAGCGGCAGATCAACATCATCGTAGACCAGCATGATCTCTTCCGGCTGAAGCTCGTTGCGCATCGCCAGTCCCGCCACGGATTTCCCGCTCAGATTCATGAACGTCATCGGCTTGAGCAACGTCAAGTTCTGACCTTTGAATCTGCCTTCCCAGTATATTCCGCTGAACCCCTCCTTTTTGTCATAGTTTCCAGGCAACATTTTCAACAAGGCGTCAATTGCTTCGAATCCGGCATTGTGACGGGTCTTTTCATATTCCCTGCCGGGATTACCAAGTCCAACCACAAGTTGAATCCGGTTTTCTGCTGCTGACATCTGCACAAATCCTTTTGAAAGCCTGGCCTGTCTTTTATTCTGAACTTATTTCTTTTTTGCAGCAGGTTTTGCGGCAGGTGCTTTGGCTCCGGCGGCAGGCGCTTTTGCGGCAGGTGCTTTGGCTCCGGCGGCAGGTGCTTTGGCTCCGGCGGCGGGCGCTTTGGCGGCAGGTGCTTTCGCGGCGGCGGCAGGCGCGGCAGCGGCGGCAGGTGCGGCAGGCGCGGCCTCGGCAGTGGACGGCTTGATCATGTGGAATACCACGGCTTCCGGATCGCTGACCGCGGTGACACCTTCCGGCATTACCAGATCTTTGACGTGGATGCTGTGGTCAACTTCCAGGTTGCTGAGGTCAATGGTGATCGCTTCCGGCAGGGCCGCGGGCAGCGCGCTTACTTCGATTGCATGCATCGGCTGTTCGAGGATGCCGCCATGTGCAATCCCGATTGACACCGCATTGGAAGCCGGATGGATCGGAACTGAGGCATGAATCTTTTCATCCATTCTGACGGCCTGAAAGTCAATATGCAGGAAGACGTTTCTCAACGTGTCAAACTGCACTTCCTTGATCAGCGCCATACCTGTGGTCGAGCCTTCTTTCAGGCTGATCAGAGTAATGTCCTGATTGGCCAGCGGTTTCCATTCGTTCACATCAACCAGCACCGGGCGGCAGTCCGCGCCGTGCATGTAAATGTTCGCAGGAATCATGCCGGCTTTTCTGGCGCGGCGTGAGGCGCATTTGCCGAATGCATCTCGCGACTTTACATTTATTTCATACTTCTTGCTCATACTTTCCCTTTCGTTTATTTTAAGGTTATCAGCTTTTTTATTAATTCGTTATTATTTGAAAAGGG
>CAIJKT010000477.1 GCA_903821255.1 uncultured Lentisphaeria bacterium
ACATAGTAAATTGAGGGCCTAAATATACTTCCCTGGCTTTATCGTCATTGACCAGGAAATTGCTGTTTCCTTCAAGCATGATCTTGCCCTGGGTCATCAGGTAAGCCCGGTCCACGACCGAAAGGGTTTCCCGGACATTATGGTCGGTGATGAGGATGCCGAGATTTTTATGTTTCAACTGTCCGATGATCTGCTGAACGTCGTAAACCGCGATCGGGTCAACGCCGCTGAACGGTTCGTCCAGCAGGATGAATGACGGATTGGTGACCAGCGCGCGGGTAATCTCCAGCCGGCGGCGTTCGCCGCCGCTCAACGTCATGGCTTTCTGCTTGGACAATGGAGTCAATTCCAGTTCGTCCAGGAGTTCCGCCAGGCGTTCCTTGCGTTCCTTGCGGGAGATATCGAGCGTTTCCAGAATCGCCATGATATTCTGTTCTACCGTAAGTTTCCGGAAAATGGAAGGTTCCTGGGCCAGGTAGCCCATGCCGAGCCTGGCGCGTTTATACATGGGAGTCCTGGAAATATCCAGTCCGCGGAAATGAATTGTCCCGGCATCCTGTTTAATCAGGCCCATAATCATATAAAAGCTGGTAGTCTTTCCGGCGCCGTTGGGTCCGAGCAGTCCGACGACTTCGCCCGCCTTGACGTTGATCGACACGCCGTTGACTACGCGTTTGCCATGATAGGCTTTGACCAGATTTTCCGCTTTGATCAGACAATCATCGCTTTTGGTCTCTTCCATCCTTCTCACTTCCCTTCTTATGGATCACTAATACGGCAGCTCCGCCGCCGTATTCCGGATTTGTCAAATTTCATACTTTTCTGCAACGCCGTAAAGCTATCACAAAATATATTATCTTCAAGCCTGCAAGCTAAAGTTTTATTTTGCCGGCCTGGCCGGAGTATTATTAATCTTCGGCATTTTCCCTTCTTTCAATTTTCCGCCGATGGCGTCCACTTTCTCGCTGTTAAGGTATAGAATGAATTTGTCACCTTCCATAACGGTGCTGTCCTGCTCCAGCGTCGGCATTTTTTCGGGTTTCCCGGTAAGGGTGATCTTGCGGTCGATGACCTCGTATAACGCGTGAGACCCGGTGGCTTTTTCATCTTTTTCGCCGCCTTTGCGCTTAATGATGACGTCATCAAGGCAAATAATTTTGCTCAGTTCCTTGCCTGCGCCCAGGCTGATGCGCCGCGGCACTTCGTCGGAGGCGACTTTTTCCTCATCGTCAATATCCCCGGAAAGCTTCATCTGTCCTTCGGGTTTAAGTTCATCCGCGTAAATCTGCATTTTTCTGCAGCGCAGATTGACGCGCGGTTCGTCAATCACCACTTTGCCGACGAGTTCCGCGTAATTTTCCGGAGGACGGATGTCCGCCAGGTCAGTATTGACGACAGTTTTCCCGGCAGGGCCTTTCTTGATGATGTCCTGCACTCCTTCCTTGGGATCCACCGCGGCAGCTTTGGTTTTGTCGTCGGTTTTCTGTTCTTTGGACTCCAGTTTGACGTGTCCGTCACAGATCATCCGGGAAATTTCGCGCTTGCCGTCAGAGCCCATCGGGCCGACAGCTTCGGCTTTGGCTTTTTTCCTGTCCGTCGGCAGTTGCTTTTTGTCCGCCATCAGAATCGTCAGCGTATCGCAGTTGAGCGTCATTTTCGGGTCCTCCGCCTGAACGTCGCCGGTGCAGACAATCTTTGAAACGTCTTTCTGGGCTTCGCCGCCCTGCAGCTGCTCCATCGGGTCCCCGGTTTTGTCCGCTTTTGTAGCCGTGCCGGGTTTTTCCTCCAGGTAGATTTTCATTTTCTGGCATACCAGGTCCATCTGGGGGTCTTTGACCCGGACTTTGCCGTCAAAGCTCATTTCGTTGCTGCCGTAATTGATATCGGAATAATCAGACGTGACGACCGCCGCGCCTTTTGACGGGGCCTGGCCGCTTTCCGACATTTTACCCGATTTCATGGATTCGAGAACAATTCTGCTGTTCCTGTCAACTTTCATCCGCTGCTGATCGACCCAGATGGTGACCAGCTGCCCGCTGACCGAGTCTTTGCCGCGGATGATGATCGGGTTGTTCGGATTATTGCCGGAAAGGATGATTTTGCTTTCTTTCAGGTTGTATATGGCTTTGTCGGCATAAGCGGTTTCGCCGTTGTCAGCGGCAACCTTGCGGGAAACGACCACATCGCCGACGCAAATAATCTCGGACACATCCTTGGAGGCTTTGACATTTTCGGTCAGGGCCTGGTCAGATTTGGGTTTTGCGGTTTTGGTCTTTTTCGCGGCATCCGGGCGGTCTTCAAGATAAATCGTCATTTTATGGCAGTCCACGTCCATCATGGTGTCATTGATTTTGACGTTGCCGGTAAATACGGCCAGATTGCCGGGATAGTCAATATCCATGAAATCGGAATAAATCTCGGTAGATTTCAAGGCGTCAGCTTTGGCCTTCTCCTCTTCTTTTTTCGGGATCTTCATTGTGATCACGGCATCCTTGTCCACCTGCATCCGCTCGGTTTCGCGCCACAGCGTAATGGTTTTGCCGGTTATGGTATCCTTGCCGCGGGCGATGGAGGGCTTGTCTTCGGTCAAAACGATCTGCTGGGTGTTCATGTCATAGATGGCTTTTCCGGCCTTTGCCACCTGAGCGCCTTTGTCCAGGTCCTCTTTGCTGAGTTTCCGGGTTATCACCACTTTGCCGATACAGATTATTTTGGAAAGCGCCTGCGCATTGTCATCATTTTTACTTTTCGCCGCTTCTTTTTTAGGTTCAGCCTGCCGCGGTTCAGTTTTCCCGGCGGGGCCTTTCAAAAAATCGCGTTCGGAAAGACCTTCGACCGCGCCCGCCTTCATATAGAGAATCAGCTTGTTGCAGTCAATGTTGAATCTGGATTCATTGACTTTTACATCGCCTTCCAGAGTGATGATGTTCTTTTCAAAGTCGATGAACATGGTCTCGGACGTCACGTCGACATCGCCGGCGGAAGACCCGGCGGCGGCCTGTCCGGCTTTCTTCTGCACCGCTTCCACCGCCTCCATCCGGATAACGATCCGGACGTCTTTGCGGACAAGGACATTGCGTTTATCATAATTTGCCACAAAGCCGACGCCGTCGAGATCCATCATTGGAGAACGGAAATACACTTTTTCCATCCCGGAGGCGGTCTTGCTGTTCTGGTCTATCTGCGCGGCAGGCGACATGATGATGCCGTCACTGTGCTGTTTGTCTTTCCAGAAATCCAGCACTTCCGCGGCGGGGGTTCCCAGCGGATACAGTTTCACTTTGTCCATGTATTTGACGTTGTCAACATTCACGCCTTTGCGGATGATGTCAATGATCGCATCCCGGGCGTCAATCTTATTGCCCTGCCGCAGAAGTTCGCGGCTGTAAATGAAGAATTGCAGCCGGTCTTTGTTGTACATCGGCAGCCGGGCGTTGATTGTCTTCAGCGAATGAATGTTGTCATTGGCCTCAATTGCCGGCATCGCCGGCACGAGCATTACAAGCAGTGTCAAAATTGTTCTTAGCTTAATCATCAGGATATATAACGCTCCATTTGCTGATCCCATTTGCCCTGTTTCATCAGCAGCCAGTCAATCACTTCCCTGACCGCGCCCTGGCCGCCGCCTCTGATGGTGCGGAAGTCACAATATTTATCCATATATTCCGGGGCGTCCGCCACCGTGACCGCCAGTCCGGATTTGAGCATCGGCGGCAGGTCAACGACATCGTCCCCCATGTAGAGACATTCATCCGCTTTGAGATTCTGCTCCTTCAGCAGCAGTTCAAATGCCTTGCGCTTGTCTTTCTGGCCTTCGTAAAAGAAGCTGAAGCCCAGTTCTTTGGCGCGTTTGCGGTTGGATTCCGCCACGCGTCCGGACAATACGCCCACCAGAATTCCGCCGCGGATCGCCATCTTGATGCCGTGTCCGTCGCGGGCATGGAAAAATTTAATTTCATCGCCGGCGCTGTAGCCGAGACGCCCGTCCGTGAGAACGCCGTCAATGTCCAGCACCAGCGCTTTTATTTTATCGATTTTCTTTTGTGAGATCATAAATGGCCTTTACCTCCGTCAATACGGTTCTGATGTCTTTAAAGCACAGCGAATTGGGCCCGTCCGACATTGCCTTTTCCGGATTCGGGTGAACTTCGGCGAACAGCACGTCAATGCCGACGGCGGCGGCGGCTCTTGCCAGGGGACGGATAAACTGGCGCTGCCCGCCGGAAGCATTGCCCAGCCCGCCCGGCAACTGCACCGAATGAGTCGCGTCAAACACCACCGGAACGTCCATTTCGCGCATGGTCGCCAGCGAACGCATGTCCACCACCAGATTATGATAACCGAAACTGGTTCCGCGCTCAGTCAGCATTACCTGGCTGTTGCCGGTGGAGCGTACTTTTTCAATGGCGCCTTTCATGTCCTCGGCCGCCATGAACTGCCCTTTTTTAATATTTACCGGTTTGCCGGTTTTGCCCGCCGCCACCAGCAGATCGGTCTGACGGCAGAGGAAGGCCGGAATCTGAATTATATCCGCCACGGCGGCGGCGGTTTCCGCTTCAATGGTCTCATGGATGTCCGTAATCACCGGCAGTCCCAGCGAACGCCGGATTTCCGCAAGCATGGCGAGGCCTTCTTTGATGCCGGGTCCGCGCACCGAGCCGGCGCTGGAGCGGTTGGCTTTGTCGTAAGACGCCTTGAAAATATACTGGATATCCAGTTCCCGGCATAATTCCTTCAAGAACACGGCAACTTCGCGGCACAGTTCCATGCTTTCCGCCATGCACGGTCCGCCGATAAGCGTCAGGCCGGAGCCGATGGTAACATTGCCGTGGATTTTAATTTTATTCATTGTCAACCACCTTTGAATATTATATTTTTTCTCTGATTTTCATTTCGGCGCGCCTGAGGTCTTCCGGAGTGTCCACCCCGATGCTCTCAAGGTCGCTCAACATCACATAAATCCGGATGCCGTTTTCCAATGCCCGCAACTGCTCCAGTTTTTCGCAGGACTCCAGCCGCCCTTCCGGCAGACGCACAAAGCGGTCCAGCGTTTCCCGCCGGTAAGCGTAAATGCCCCAGTGCAGATAGGTTACGGCGTCCCTGCCGCCCTCCCGCAGATACGGCACCATCGAACGGCTGAAATACAACGCGAAATTGTGATCGTCGAACACCACTTTCACCTTGTTCGGGTCATTTTCCATTTCAGAACGCAGTCTCGGCACTGCCACCGTGCCCATTTCAATGGAAGCGTCCTCCTGCATTTTCCGGATCAGTCCGTCAATGACGCTGGTCGGGATCAGGGGTTCGTCGCCCTGCACATTGATGATAATATCGCAGTCAAGCCCCTGCACGGCCTCGCTGATCCGGTCGGTGCCGGACGGATGGTTCGGGGAAGTCATGACGGCCCTGCCGCCGAATCCTTCCACCGCTCTTGCCACTTTCGGTTCATCCGTGGCAATGATAACTTCATCGGCAATCGATGCCGCCGCTTTCTCATACACCCACTGGATCATCGGCTTGCCGCAAAGTTCGGCCAGCACTTTACCCGGGAAACGGGTGCTGGCATATCTTGCCGGAATCACGGCTGCTGTTTTAATTTTCAATTTATTCTCCATCTTCAAAGCTTTTAATCAATTCATCCGCGAAAACGGTTACGGTTCCCACTTTGCCGACTACGATGCCGGCTGCATGGTTGGCGATTTCCGCGGCTTCGCGTCCGGAAGCGCCGGCGGCCAGCGCCAGCGAAAACGCCGAAATGACCGTATCGCCGGCGCCGGAAACGTCGAAAACCTCGCGGGCCCGGGTCGGAATCACAATCATCGGGGAATCTTTACGGAAAAGCGCCATGCCCTGGGCGGCCAGCGAAATCAGCAGATAGTCCGGCTCCCATTCATCCATAAGAATATCGGCGACTTCCATGAGTTCCTTATCCTGCTCGACCGGAACGGCGCCGTCTTTCGCGAATTTGCCGGTCATGGCAAAGGCTTCGGAACGGTTCGGTTTAATCACGGTCAGTCCTTTGACATTCAGCAAATGGCCCGGTTTCGGATCAAGCGAGGTGATAATGCCTTTTTTCGAAGCGGCCTGAACTGTAACGGCAAGCATATCTTCATCCAGCAGCCCCTTGCCGTAATCTTCAAAAATGATGGCGTCCACCGCTGAAGTTTCAATCAGCGCCAGCAGATCCGATACTATTTTCTCCCGGAATTTCTCATCCACCGGGTCCGTGTCTTCATAGTCAATCCGCAGCAGTTGCTGGGAACCGGCGATTATCCGCTGCTTCTGGGTTGTTCTCCGGTCAGGATCGGTATAAACGGAGTTCGATTCAATGCCGTATCCGTTCAGCATATTGGAAACTTCCGCGCCGTCATGGTCGCTGCCGATGACGCCGAAAGCTTTGACCTGTCCGCCCAGCGTGACCACGTTGCGCATCACATTGGCCGCGCCGCCGAGGCAACTGGTCTTTTTGCTCACTCCCACAATCGGAACCGGCGCTTCCGGAGATATTCTGTTAGCCTTGCCCCAGATGTAAACATCCAGCATCAAATCCCCGGCCACCGCGATTTTTTTATTCTTAAAAAGAGTTACGATTTCTTTAAGGCGACTGATATCCATATCCAATATTCTCCGAATTTATTTGTCTGATTCAGGCGGGGAAACGGGTTTCATCCCTTCCGCCAGGAGCTGTTTAAGGAAATCTGAAGAATCAATCTTCTGCTGATGCCCGTAAGGCTTGTCTTTTTTCAAGCGATCGAGGATCGCCTGAAAATCGTCCAGATTGCTCCGGATCTCCGCTATCTGTCCGGCGTTTAATCCCGCCTGGTAAGTTCTAAGATATATGGCCAGCGAATCCAGACATTTGTTAACAATATTCGCCTCGCCTTCCAACTGGCTGGTTTTGGATATTCTTCCAAAACCGCTCCTTAAACTGTCGAACATGTCAATCATGTCCTGCCGCGCCACCTGCAGCGCCCAAACATTTTCCGAACGCAAATGCACCGGCAGCCAGACCGCAATAACCAGTTCGGAGGTCAATATAAAGAAAAAGATTGCAATCGCCAGATGGGCGATGTAATCTTTTTTGAATTTTGCCGACAATAAACTCTTATCCAAAAGCCGTTCTCCTTACAATAACAGAACCAGTTTTTAAACTGTGTTTCAAGGCTGTAAGTTACTCCCGAAAACGGTTTATTACAAACTTTATTCCAGTTTATCCGCCGGTAAACCGGCGGCCGCGGCTGTATTAGACCGCAAAAAAGAATGAATGTTTCAGGGACTGGAGGAAATCGGCGAATTTTGAATTTGGCAATTGCGGGAAACGCTACCAGTGCGGACTGCTTTGTTCCTGCAACATAATGTTTTTGAGCCATTCTGGATTTAGAACAGCGCAAGTTACATTTTCTCTTTTTTTTCATTTTTTTTTGAATTGAATCTTTTTAGCTATTGACAAAAATTCTAAAGCGAGTTATAATTGAGTGATATAATATGAAATGAAAAATCGTAACAGGAACGCCGTTATGGAAAAGACAGCAGCAAAAAAATTGCCTAAATATCTCCACATGGCAAATGAATACCGGCAACGTATTGAAAATGGTATTTATAAGACCGGCGATTCCCTGCCGGATCAGAGATCCTTAAGCAAGGAGTGGGGATTTGATCCGCTGACCGTCCGCAGGGCATTTGACGTCCTGCAGCAGGAAGGGCTTGTCCATAAAATAATCGGCAGCGGCATGTATGTCGGCGGAAAAAGCGTTGCTCCGGCCTGTCAGAACATGGGCCATGTCAGTTCATATCCGGTTATTGGCATTGCGTCGCCTGAAGTTGCAGAACATGATGCAATGAAAATTTCGGAGCATGTCGCCGTAAACAATGTTTCCCAATATAAGTATGAGGCATTGCGGATTAACTACGTTTTCCAGGCGGATCTGAAAAGCCGTCTGATGCAATACCATCATTTTCTGAATGGCATCGTTTTTTTAAGACACGATTATAGCGACATCGCCTCGAATGTCCAATATGCCATCTCTTGCGGCATTCCAGTGGTTGTTGCCGGGCTGGAGATTCAATCACAGAAGAACGATGTTCCCTGCGACAGTCTGTTTATTGACGAGGAAAGCTGCGGACGTGAAATAGTTAAATATTTTATCGGTAAGGGTCACCGGCTGATTGCATTGGCGGGAAATCATGTTCTGGAAATAAAAAAACTGGGCCGGTATATTGGTTTTATGGATGCTATGTGCGAATACGGACTGGAACCGGCGATCGGCAATGAAAAGAGTTTGAAATTATCCGACTTCGGCAACGCTATCGGCCCTTTTCAGCAGGCATGCGGCGTGAAGATCGCCAACCTGCTAATGAACAAAAGAAAACGTCCGACCGCAATCATGTGCCAAAATGACAATATTGCCCTGGGTATTCTGGAGCAATTGAAAAAAATGAATATTGCTTGTCCGGAAGAGGTTGAAGTGTTTGGTTTCGGAGATGATATCCAATGGCCGGAAATGTATTTCCCCGCCGGCGTCAACCCACTCTCATCGGCAGGAGTAAATCACAGTGAAATCGGCAGGCAGGCGGTAAATATGCTGATGAACCGGATCGCGCATCCGGCGATGGACAGAAAAATTGAAAGCCTGAAGAGCGTTATTATTCACCGGCAGACCACCGGCCAGGAGAACGGACTGAAATCAATTGAGTTCAAATTAAATCAAACGCTGTTAAGAAACACAAACAAAAAATAGATAAGGTACTATCATGCAAAAGAAAGAAACATCGTTGGGTAAAAAAGTTTTCACGCTAATTGAATTGCTTGTGACAATTTCTATTATAGTCATTCTCGTAAGCATGTTATTGCCAGCCTTGTCAAAGGCGAGGGAGTTTGCGCAGGAAGCAAAATGCACCAATAATCTCAAGCAAATAGGCTTGGGCCTTTTTGGGTATTCTGACGACAATAATGGCTATTCCCCTTTTACTGACTGGGTTACACCTCTTTACCCAAAGTATATTAGCCAATATAAAGCGTTTGAGTGTCCGACATCAACACGGGAAGCCCCGAACCGCACCGTTACCCTGAATGCGGCAGGCGCTATTGCTCAACCCAAATGGACCGGATATGGTATGAACTACATGAAAATGCCTTATCGCAGCGGACAAATGCCTTATATCCGCTTTTCTAAAATAAAGAGACCTTCTATAACTCTTTATATTTGCGACTCATTCGGAGACAGGACTTCAAGTCCTCCTGGAAATTCGTCGAACTGTGTTTCTTCAGATAATATTCGTGATATCGCTCCCAGGCATCCCGGTTATATGGTAAATATCTTATATTTTGACGGACATGTTAACAAATTAAATGGATCACTTGTACGGAGCGCTACCTGGAATGCGCCTAATATACGTGGACTTTGGGACATGGTAACGGATTCCGGGATTAGTCCTTAGATGATGTGCCTGATTCGGAATAGTTTTCAAGTAAACAACCATGCCCGGGGGACGTGGTTTTGTTAAATAAGATTTTTACTTTCGTTCACCCTATCCTCGCCGCAAGCTGCGGGAAATTAACAACCTCACTTTGATTTAAAAATTAAGGAGTAAAAGTAATGTTAATCAAACAAATTATGATAATGTTTTGTGTGTGCTTAGGAACCATTAATGTTATGGGTAATGATGCATTGCGTCCTGCTGGCAATGCTGTATCATTGGAGAACGTGAAGGACTTTTCCATCCTCATTCCGGAAAAGGCCGTAGAGCAGGAGAAGTTCAGCGCTGCCATGCTGGCGGATTATCTGGAAAAAATATTCAAGGTAAAATTGCCGGTTGTTCAGGAACCGCAGCCGGTCAGCGGCAAAATTTTCAGTGTAGGCAACACTGTTCGCGCCAGAACGGCGGGAATTACCCCTGATCCGCGGGAACAAGCCTACAAGCTGGCAGTCGCTGATGGCAACTTGTATATCCTGGGCGGAACAAGAGGTCCGGTCTATGGCGTAATAGCGCTCCTGGAGGAAGACCTTGAATGCCGCTGGTATGCCGCGGATGACGTTCCGGTTGTTCCCGTGCGCTCAAAGGATGAATTAACCGTGGTTCCACGCAGTTATGCTCCTCCTTTTGAAATTCGCGAGCCTCTTTACTCTGATGCTTTCAATGCCGCGTGGGCGACATTCAACCGTATTCAGCCGATATCGTTTTACTCTCATATGTCGCTGGAATCTGGTGGTGAATTGGCGAGTACTAAGTATTTCGTACACACCTACGCCATATTGATACCAGCTGGAAAATATTTTGCCACACATCCGGAATACTTTCCGCTCCGAGGAGGAAAACGCTGTCCATCCAGCCCGCAGGATGGACAGTTGTGTTACAGTAACCCGGAAGTAGCCCGTGTCATTGCAGAGACGCTGGAAGAGGAAATAAGCAAAAAACCTGGAACCCGGATTTATAGCGTCTCCGCGAATGACAATAACAATGCCAAGTGTGAATGCTCTGCTTGCCAGAAGATTATCGAGACAGATGGCATTTCCGGCATCCAACTCTATCTGGCCAACGCAGTGGCAGCCCGGCTAGCCGTCAAATACCCGGATATTAAAATCACCACGCTGGCCTATGTCGGCAGCCAAAAACCGCCCAAGAATATAAAACCCGGCAATAACACCGTTATTTTATATGCGCCTATCAGGCAACGTTTTAACCCCATAGCCATGCTGACGCCTATCGGCGACATCAAAGAAATCAAAGATGAACTAGCGGCCTGGCGCCAAATCGCGCCCAACATCTATCTTTGGGACTATGTGGACTTGATTGAAGGAGCACCCAGGCCGTTCCCCAATTTTGACGCGCAGGATGGCGGATGGAAATTTCTTGCCGACAGCGGCGTAAACGGCGTGTTTATGGAGGGGTGTTTTTTAGGACACGGCTCGCTCGGTGAACTGAAAAGCTGGCTTTACGCCAAAAAACTTTGGAACCCGCAATGGCCGCAAGACGAGTTGATTAAAGAGTTTGTCGCTTCATACTACGGACCGGCGGCAGCGGAGATGGCTGAATATGTGTCATTACAACGGCAGGCTTGGGCCAATTACTACCGCACCCGTAAACCGGGAGCAGGTTTAGTTTTTTCCGATGCCGAAATTAAGCGAATGTACAATCTGCTGAGCGCGGCGTCAAAGCGTTGCGGCGAACAATCCGGATTTACAATCAAAATAGAGCGTGAACTTTTTACATTAATCTGTCTATCTCTTTCCGTCAATCCTAATTCTGAAACGGCTGCTGACTATTCCGATAAGCTGAAACAGGCAAAAGAGCTGATCGACAAACTGAACATAAAAGGTTTTGGCGAGGGAGGGTCAGTTAAAGACTCTTTGCTTAAATGGAGTAAAAGACTGAAAAGGGCGACTGAAGGCGATGGATTGCCGCAATTCTCTGAAAATTCCATTATGATAAAAAAGCCTGTCTGCCGGGTGGAAACGGCGAAATATCTTCAGGATACAACTGCGACCACAGGATACGCGACGCGGCAAGGTGGCGGCAATGTCGAATGGGGAGTTCAATGGCAATATGACGATTTTCTCGACCTCCTTAAATCAGAGACAACATATATTGTACGGATGCGGGTAAAACCGGAGTTTAAGGCTATTCCGCAAAAACCTGGAACTCTATTCGGATTTTGCTCATGGACCGTTGGCGGTCAGCCTGGCATCCGCACCATCGCAGTAAATTTCTCCGCCAGCGATAAAGGTGAATACCGCTGGGTCGAAGTGGGCAAATTGCAAATTGCAACTCCGAATGCAGTGGGGTGTCTTTACAGTATCCCGGGAAATAATCTGACCAGCGACGATGCCGTCTGGTATGACTATCTGGAATTCGTGCCGGAAGATGAGTTCAAGGATAAAGCGCTGGCTGACAAGCTGCCGTTAATTAAGATATAACAATAAACTTGACAAGTTTCGCGAAATATCCCGAAGTGATTTTGGGGCTGCCAAAGAGTACTGCAGGCATTCCCGCAACTGCGGGACCAGGGGAGTAATCCCTGCTTGCTTATCAGGCCGGAAGTTTACCCGCCGGAAGCGGAGCCGCAGACGACCATGGCTTGAGTTACTTTGAGAATCGGCAAGCACAAAGGTTTCCGGGATAATCGCGAAGATGTAAAGATTATTTCTGAACAACGCCTAAACTATTACGGAGGAGCGATGAACATTCAAGGGGAGAGTATGGTTCTGTCCAGGACGGAGCCGGGCAACCTCTGCTTCGACCAGGTGGAGAAAGGCAGTCTGATCTTGCGAAGCTCCTTTGTCGCCGGAGAGCGCGGAATTGTCTACACCGAAGGTCGCGACTATGTAGTTGATTATGCCAATGGCTCCATAGCACGCACCGCGGATTCGCGGATACCTGACTATTCGACACATCCGTACTGCGGGAAAAAGGATTTCAAGCACGGCGACATCAGCAGTGCAAACCAAAAGTGGTTTGTCTGGGCGGATTACCAGACGGCCAACGGGCAGACTTGGGCCAGACAGAATGACCAGAGCCAGTTTCTGGCGCCTGCGCGCAGGAAACTGGAGGGAGGAGGGGCATTCAAGATTGTTTCCTATGGTGACAGCATTACGGCCGGAGGCGAGGCGTCTGAGGCGAAATTCAGGTTCCGGCAGCGCTTCGTAAAATATCTGCAGGCCAAGTTTCCAAAGTCAAAAATCGGGGCGCAGGATGTCTCAATTCCGGGATATGCCTCCCGTCAGGGTATTGACTGGTTTGACAAGAAGCCGAAAAAGCTTCGGCCACTGGCTACTATGGGAACGGTGAAGAAACCCGATTTGGTACTGGTGGGCTTTGGCATGAATGACCACAATAAAAGCGGGGAAGGCGGGGTGGAACCGGAGACGTTTAAGGACAACCTGGCAGCCCTGGTCAAGTTGATCCGGGAACGCCATGGCGCGGACGTGATTCTGTTTTCGGCATTTCCGCCCAATGACAACTGGCACTATGGCACCCACCGCATGGACCTGTTTGCCGAGGCTACCAAACAGGCGGCCGCGGAAGCGAAGTGTGCTTATGTTGACGTTTATTCCACCTGGGAAATGGTACTTAAGCGCAAGGACCAGTCCTCTCTTCTTGGAAATAACATCAACCATCCCAATGACTTCGGCCACTGGTTGTATGAACAGGCCTTTGAGGCGATGACATTTTAAAACGGGGAAAAACACAATATGTCAGGAGCCGCCAAATGGATATGATTGCCAGCTAGTACCGGACCTAATATGAATGTGATATTTTTGCAGAAACTGTTGTCCATGATTATTTGCGGAATTATTCTTACAATGAACTATTCAGCTCCCCTAAATGTCCGGGTGGCGCATGGACAATTTAGCTTCAAAGATGGCGCTTCATTTAATCAGTTGGGGTTCAATTCCCCGACCCTCTGGGTCGCTTAAATTATCATCCCGGCTGTACCGGGTCGGGGTCCAGCAACGAAAGTGCTGGTCGTCCGCAGGACGAAATCCCGATACCTCGTGGGCTCTGCCCCGAGGTAGTTCATTTTTATTTTCTACAGGCAGGCAGAGCATGACTCCGGATTTTATGTGGTTGCGGATTTAAAAAAAGAAGCTGCGGGAATGCTTGAAATTGAACTAATTGCCCCCTGATGGCGCGTTTTGTGATATTGCCGTTGGCGAGCATCTGGAAGATGGAAGAGTACGAGCGTTCCGTTGAAAAATGCGGAAGCGCTTCTGAAGACATTTTACAAATACAGGGACCGGTAAACTGTGGGAAAAAGAACTGGCCGCCTGTTAAAAATTAAGGATGTTATGGCTGAAAAAACAGAAATTCATGTGGTACCCTCGTTTCACTACGATGTGGCGTATAAGAAGACATACCAGGAATATTTGCCTCAGTGTTTTGACAACCTGAAAGCTGCACTGGAACTGCTGGAACGTCATGAAGATTACACCTACTGCGTTGAACAGGTAATTCTGCTGCGGGAATATTGGAGTAATTATCCGGAAGACCATGCAAAAATCAAACGCTTTGCCAGGCAGGGACGCTTATTTTGCGCACCGGGGATGTTCACCATGCCGGACGTCAATATCCCGTCAGGAGAGAATTTCATCCGCAACGCGCTGATCGGCCGCGACTGGCTGCGGGAAAATCTGGGAATCGAGCCTGACTGCTGCTGGATGGCGGATATTTTCGGCCATCATCCGCAAATTCCGCAACTGGCCAAGACCTGCGGATTTAAATCTTACATGTTCGAGCGCGGCAAATGCGGCAGTTGGAATACGACATTTCTATGGCAAGGAATTGACGGCACAACCATTCCGGCCCATTGGGAGATAGACACTTATTTTGGACTGGGCATGGCCTTGGCCTGGCAGAATAGCCGTCCCGCTGACTGGATTGAAAAACGTGCCATGCAGGAGATGATCAATCCGCTCAAGGAACACTCCCCGGAACCCGGTTTATTGCTGACTGCACTGGGTGGAGATTTTCTGAAACCGAAGGAAGCGCATGTTCAGTTCATCAGCGACTGGAACAAAAAAAATAAGTCATTAAAACTCAAATTTTCGACGCCGGACGTCTATTTTTCCACCTTGCAGGATCGTGCCGCAACACTTCAAGTAGAAAATGACGATTTTAATCCGTTATGCGAGGGCTGCTATTCATCGCGAATCCGGCTGAAGCAGTATAATCGCCGCCTGGAAGAGACTGCCGCAACGCTGGAAACTCTGGAATGCCTGGAACTCAGAACACATCGCAATTCGGAAGCGCTGTGGGAGACTTTGTCATGGAATGCTTTTCATGACATTCTTTGCGGTTCGCTGGTCAAAGCCGCCGCCAGGGAAGCGTTGCAAAAGTATGAGAAGGCCGAGAAGCACGCCAATAAAAGTGTAAATTCCGATCTTCGCAGAATCATTAAAAAATCTATTGTATCTGGAGGTCGCCCCGGAACTTGCTGTTTCAACAGCCTGCCTTATGCCAGGACAGAAATCGTTAAAGTGGATGAAACATTTGTCGAAGCAACTCTGCCACCATTGGGATTAATATTTGTCCCCGACAAACAGTTCGCGAACAAGACGGATAAGTCCGGTGTTATACTGAGCAGGAAGCAGAGAACGCTTGAGAATGATAAAATCAAAATAACTTTCGGCGATAATGGCACAATCGCGTCGCTCTACGATAAGGAAAACGGCAATGAACTGGCAACGCAGAAACAAGGCATGAACAATCCGAAACTGGTATCTGATGCCGGAGATTTATGGATGATTGACGGCAACATCAACAGCGGTTTGCTGCGCAACGGACCTTTTCATAACCCGATGCCCCTTTCCTGCGGCGGCAATTTTACTCGTGAAGGACGGCTCAACCGGCGTGGCGCGGACGCTGACTGTTTCAACTGGCCGTCCATGACTATAATTCATAACCATCCTCTGCAGGCAACGGTTGAATTCGGCTACCCTGAGATCGGTTTCAAAACCCAGGTGACGCTACGGAAAGACGAGAAACTAATACGCTTTCGTTCAACTTTCATGCCGTCCGGCAAGAAATACCGCCTGCTGACCGCATTTCCGACCTTGATTAAGCATGGCAGGATCAGGCATTCGATCCCCTGCGGTCATGTCCAGCGGCCGGAGGGCGAGTATGCCGCCCAAGGCTGGATTGATTACGCTGACCAAGAAAAAGGACTGTTATTGGTGAACAAGGGGCTGCCGGGCAATAATGTAACGGACGGAGTAATGATGCTTTCATTGTTCCGGGCTATCTCCATGGATAGTGCGGAAAAAGTTCCATGGTATGAAGAAGGCATTGAGCAAGTATTCGAATACGGCATTATGCCGTTTGCGGCAAAGGATAAAACTTATAACCCGGCTCGCGTTGCTGCGTTGTTCAACCGCGAGATCTGCCAGCTAAAAGCTGACGGAGCAGAAAATATTTCCAACGCCGATCCGCTACTGGAATTGCGCGGCGACGGCGCGGAATTAAGCTGCTTACGACGGGAAAACGGCGGACTATTGATACGGCTCTGGGAGAGCAAGGGCATAGCTGGCAAAATTAAATGCATGTTGAATCATAAATTTAAATCCTGTTTCCACGCGGATGCCGCCGGAACGGAAAAAACGCCGCTGATATTTCATGGAAGCGACGTAGAGCTGCGACTGAAACCGTTTGAAATCGTGACATTGTTCATTAAATAAAAAATATAGATTGCCGGCGCAGTGAACAATCACGCTGTAGTTCTTTATGACTGACGGGTTATTTTCATCCGGCAGCGCGGCAGTTGGCGGTCGATGATGTCGTACCGGCAGTCATAGCCGGCTTTTTTGAGCAGGGGGACAACCCAGCCCGGACAATGATCGCAGTATTTCAGACAAAGCCCGGCATCGTTGTCCGTGGCTTTAGTAAGGCTTGGACACTTGTTCATGGTCAAAATAAGACAATCCGGCTGCAAATCCAGCGTCATATCGCAGTTCTCCTCGATGCGGATATGCTCCCAGTAGTCGTACATGCCTTGCAGTCCTTTGGTCTTAAACAGTTCAAGACAATGCAGTTCCTGATGGCGGCTGATTTCCAGATAATATTTTTCCAGAGCCCCGTCACCCTGCCTGTCGAGAAATTTAAAAACTTCATTATAAAATCGCACAAAGTGATCGCTTGGAATCATTTGACACCTCGCCGGGTAATCGTCTGGCGGCATTTGCCGCAGCCTGGTATTTCAGTTTTAGACTCAAACGGAGTACCTTCACACAAGGCTTCATTGACCAGAATCGTTTGAGTGCAAAAGAGCGGGGAAGGAGTCAGTCCTAACTTCAAAAGCTGTCGGACTGCCGGACACTCATTTACTTCCAGAACGATTGCTTCGGGAGATTCTTTAATTTGAAAAACCCCTTTTTCGCGGGTAAAGAAGTATTGCCAGTGTTCGACTAATTCACTGGCGTCGCCTTGCTTGAGCTTTTCATGGATGGATTTATAAACCTTCTGCCCGACGGCAAAAAAGATTTCATGACGCGCGTCTTCGCCAAAGTTTTTGGCGATATAATTAATGGTGGTGTTAGTCGCCCCGTGAAAATCCAGGTGCAACTCTCCGGTTTCACGATAACGCATGACACGCCTCCGGCAGCAGCCACATTTTTTCACGCTCAATCGCCGCATCAATTGCCTTTTCGCAGGCGGCATCAACGCTGTAATTGATAATCGTTTTATTTGTCGAGAAAACGCCCAGTTTAACCATCAGCAGTTTCTGTCCGGCCAGCCAGCAGTGAATATCCTTGCCGCCGAAAATGTCAAACATCAGTTCATTCATCCGGGCTTGCAGTAATCTGGCATCAGCGATTTTATCAAGTTTAGCCAGACGGATAATTTCATTAGCCATCAAGCCGTTGAAACAGGCGCCGCCGAGCAATGCCCCGTCATATCCGGCCTGGGCGTAAGT
>CAIJKT010000478.1 GCA_903821255.1 uncultured Lentisphaeria bacterium
ACGGTTGAAATTTAGTTCAACCGTAATTCCGACAACTGCGTACCGGGTCTTTTTTTCAGGTTCCCAGCAGACGGCGAAACGGTTGTCGGCAAAATCGCACCGCCAATGCGGATTCCCGCTCAACGCCAGTAGCAGTGAATACATAGTATGCTGAATACGGCGTTCCGTCCATTGCTGACGCCGGGTACCGCAGTGTCCGGTAATGTCAATCGTTTTCAGACATTTGCCGTCAGCGTTCAATTCCAGGGCGAAAGCTTTTAAGAGATAGCCTTTTTTGAAATCAAGTTCAATCTCAGCGCAATTATCAAACAACTTGATCGTAAAATTCATATTCCGGCTTGCCAGTTCAGGGTGTTCCCACGCGGTTCTGCCACCGGCAATGCCGCTGGGGAAGTAATCCTCGTCCCATATCTGGAATTTCATGCCGGTTGCTTGGCATTCCAGAATAATTACGTCAATTATGTTCCACCAGTCATTCGACATATAGGGGGTGAGCAATCCTTGACGCGCATGGGCGAATACCCCCTGATAGCCTTTGTCCGCAAATTCCCTTATCTGCCATTTTACTTCTTCGGGATCAAGCTTATGATTCAAGAAATACTGAGCGGTTAGATATGTTTTTTCTTTTTTCATTCCAATTCCATATTGATTTATGATTTACCTATATTATAGTTCTTGACGGGAAATAAAACTTTGATTTATTCGTCAAATAATCGTATAAATTCGTCAATATGGCATTAAAAAGAACATACAGTTTTGATAGAGATATAAAAAGCAGAGACTTTCCGCTGAGAGTAGTCCGGATGGACCGGCAGAATGCAACCGACATGCATTGCCACGAATTTACGGAACTGGTCATTATATATGACGGCAAGGGCCTCCATGCTATAGGGGATAATCCGCCGGCGGAACTGGTCAGAGGCAATATTTTTATAATTCCCAAAGGAGTTTACCACCTGTATCTTCAGGAAGGATTAAGCCTGCTGAACATTATTTTTGAACCGGACCTGCTGCCGCTGCCGCTGCTTGACGTATATGCGATGCCGTATTTCAATATGATCTTCAAAGGCAAAGCCGGAACGCCGGAGATTTTTAAGCTGTCTGATGGCGAGTTGGAGGAAGCCCTCGATTTGACCGGCAAACTCGAAGTTGAACTTGCAGACCGGCGTCCAGGCTGTCAATTTACGGCAACCGCATTATTCATGCTGATAATGATTCACATGGCCAGGGCAGTCGGCGGCAAGGTTGAAAATACCCGCTCGCCCCATATCGGCATCAGCCGGACGATAAAGTATATGCATAAACATTTTACCGAAAGAATATCAGTGGAAAAACTAGCCGAAAATGCAGGACTGTCAATGAGTTCGCTGCTGCGGCATTTCAAACGTATCAACGGCTCTTCCCCGAAAGAATACCTGATTGAACTGAGAATAAATTATGCCTGTGAACTGCTGGACAGCACCCGGTTGAGTGTTGATGAAATCGCATTTAACTCCGGGTTCAGCGACAGCAGTCATTTTTCCAAAGAATTAAAAAAGATGACAGGCGTTACCCCGTCAAAATACCGAACAGACAGGCAGAAAAAAGAAATTATTTGACAACGGCTTCCCTAAAAATGGAGAGTTTTGAGCTGGACGTAGTTGTTCTTCCAGGTTAATGCAAATCGCCCGCTCAATTTAATAAAACCCAAAGACGAGCTATAGTTGCAGTTGGCTTATTTTAAGCACTTTGCAAATAAATCAATGCCCGCACCGTAGGTGCGCCCCGACAGAGAGATTAATGCAAACAGAGAGAAAATCAGGCGGTAATCAGGCCGCATAGCCGTTCTCTGCGGTCCACCCTTCAAGCTAAAAAACTTTGCAAAAGTCTTTGCTGCAAGGGGATATACGAAAGGAATATTTGTCAAAACTTATTGCCTATCAATCACTTATGCATAAAAATGGCGGAGAGGGAGTCTGCCTTCATTCTATTTGGATTGCGCTCAGATTTGCCATAAACAAGGCT
>CAIJKT010000479.1 GCA_903821255.1 uncultured Lentisphaeria bacterium
GAATCTACCCGCTAAAATATGGAGCAGTTTGTCTTGCGGCAGGCTTGCTGGCGTGGTTGACGGCTGTAAACTGGACTTTGCAAAATTCAGCGCGGCGGCAGATATTCAGAATACCAAAGGCCCCTGGCAGTATTCCGGCGGCGGCGAACTGGCATTTGCCCGGTTCGATATCGCCGCGGATGACCGCAAACTCAATCTCCTGAATGGCAGTTTGAAAAGTATTTTAAAGCTTGAGCAGCGGAAAAACCGCACATGGGAACTCGGCAGTTGCAACGGGCGCGTGGTTATGGAGAAAATTGACTTCACGGACAAGAATATCAAGCTGGCTGCGGACAAGTTTGAGAATGCCTGCGAGCTGGAATTCGGCGACGGCTACAATCTTAACTATAAGAAGCTGTCCGGCAGACTTGCGCATCTCAATATTGTTTCCGGAGATGCCGGATTTGAGGCTTGGAACGGTATTCTGGACGGTTTGTTCGACCGCAGCCCTGTATCGGTCAGGACCAGGAAGAATTTGAAGGAACAACTGACTTTTGACAAAGTCAGTTTCAGCAATAAGTCCTTTAATATCGCTTTCAACTCCGCCCGGCTGACGCTTGAAGGACTGGTCAAAAACTCAAGGCTGGTTCCGGAAGCGCTCGACAGCCGGCTGGATCTGAGCACAATTACGCTGAATGTCAGAGAGGTTGAAACTAAAGCAGACGAACTTAAAATGGTCGGCAAATTCATCTTTGACCAGAGATTGAGCTGGCCGTCGGCATTTGTCCGGCTGGACAGCGATATTGATGTCTCCGGTTTGCAGGGGCAGTCAGGGAACATGAAGTTTGAAGCTCCTGGACTTACCGCTAAAACTGAATTCAGCCGCGACGGCGCCGCTTCCGGCTTTATGCCGCGGACATTTTCGGGCAGACTGTCTGTAAAAGACCTGTCGGGAACTGCCTGTGACTCGGATTTTGAACTGGAATCAGTTATCCTGAACTGGGAAAGCAGAAGAGATGAATATGGGGTCTTTGCCGTGCGGCCGGTATTTAAAGTAAATGGCTTGAAGATCAGGGGCGATGAATTTACCGCCGACTGCCCGGCCATTGCGCTGACCGGACAGTATGATGGCGAGACTTTTGCCGGGAAAGCCGGTTTGACCGGAGCTTCCGTCGATTTTCCTGACCGCCAGATTGCGCTGAAAGGCATTGACATCAGAATACCTGTTTCCCTGCCGGATATGAAAGCGGCGTCACCCGGAGAGTTGAAAGTAAACTCCTGCGTCTGGCGGGAGCGCGATTACGGCTCGGCGGCTGCCGGGATTGAGTTTGGCGATGCGGAAGTGGCGTTCCAGGGCAGTTACTTCTGCCGTCCGCTGCCGGGAGCCCATCTGGCATATATGGGGCGGATCGCTTTCCCGCTGGACCCGGTTAAACTGGAAATGGAATATTCCCTGCCGGAGTTTAAGATGGTCCCTGAAGTTGATCTCGAAGCTTTGTTCCCGATATTTTCCGGATTTGACTTTCAAGGATTCTTGAGCGGCAAAGGCACGGTGAAAGTGGAAGGCGGCGCGGTTCAAGGTTCCGCCGTGGTCAAAGCCAGGGACGCGCAACTGCGGTTTCCGGGGGGAACGCTCAAAGGAGTTAATTTTGAATGCGTCTTTGACGATCTGTTCAATCTCCGGAGTTCACCGCATCAGGTCATTAATTTTAAAGGGCTTAAATATGGACGCTATGAATTCGGCGACGGCCTGGCCAGGCTCCAGTTCGAATCGCCTTCAGAGTTGCTGATCGAAAATTGCCGTTTCAAATGGCTGGGCGGCGTGGTCAGCAGCGATGACGCGTTCCGGCTGGGAGCAGATCAAGGCCCCGGCCCGATAGCCTTTTCCGCCCGCGGCGTCCAGCTTCCGGAAATGCTGCGTTTCTGCGGCTTCGACCGGATCGAAGCTGCCGGCGCACTAAACGGTTCGATTCCGGTTGTCAGGAACAACGACACTCTGAGTATTGACAAAGCTTTGCTGTGTACCATGCCGGGGCAGGGCGGGGTGATCCGCCTGACCGGCATGGATAAATTCCGTCCGGCGGGAACCAAAGACAAAGAGATTGAGAACAGCGGTTTTGTCGAAGTCGCCCTGGAGGACTTTCAGTACAACTGGATCAGGCTGACCATCGACGAAAAAGCCAGCGCGCTGTTTACCGGTATCCAGGCTCATGGCAGGCCGCAGCGTCCGGTGCCGTTCAAATACGAAGCTGGAAAGCTCGTCCCCCTGCCTGAAGCCGTGAAACAGGAAAACGCCGGAGATATGATCATTGACGGCAAGTTTTCCGCTCCCTATGAGAAGCAGGCAGCACAGTCCGAGTAGTGGCGGGACGCATGGTACTTCTTGCACAATTGTGGAGGTCAGGTTGAATTCTATTTTTACGGGAAATAATATCGGCGGTCAGCTTCCGCCGCTTTTTCGCGCAGTTTTTTAAGTAGTGGTGGATAATATTTGAATTTGCTATTCATTTCTTCGATAAACTCGGAACAGTTTTTGGCTCTCGCCTGGAGCGTTCTGGATTGTCCGTCCTCATCAATATAATTAATATGATCTTTATGATTCCCTGGGCGGTCAAATAAAACAGGAACAGGACAGAAAGGCAACATATCTTCTGGCGTATGACCCTTGCAGTCACTGGAAGTATCCATGAAACCGCCAAAATAAACGTATGGTACGTTTTTATCGGTTAATTTGGCATGAGCTATTTTTGTTTCATTTGAAGGACAGTAACAAAAATAATAATCATTCATATATTCCCCTTGTTGCAATTTTGCTAATCCTTCCATGCCGTTGCCGTTGGGAAAACGATCTGCATAGTCCATTGCGTATTGTTTTAAAGTGAGCGAAAGCTGCTTGATATTATACTTACATCTTGCGTCTCTGTTTCTTTCAATATTGCGAAGTATTGCCGGAGTAACAGCCATGCCGGCAATGAGCATGAGCGCAATACCCAAAAACAGCCACAACTTATTCCGGGAACGCCGTTTGCTTGTAGTTCTCGGGGAATCCTGTATTGAATCTTCATTGTTCATATTTAACGCCTGTTTTTGCCTTGCGGCGTGATTCTATATTTCTGTAGACGACTGTTCGGCTTATCCGGTGTCATTTCGATAAGACCTGCGGCTATCGCCGGATGAAGGTAGTTTTTTCTGAATGTGGCACGATGCGACAAATCCAGTCTTTGCATAAGTTCTGACGCGGAAAGAGGATTCATGTCAAGAACTTGCAGTAGCTTTTTAACTTGGTCGCTAACTTGGTCGCTAAGCTCAATTTCATTTAGAACTCCCTTTGCACAGTAAAGTAACATATAACCGGCAAAGGTCAACCTGCAAACTGCGGCATGAGGAAGTAAATCAGGCAAGTTAATTCCGCTTGAAGTCTGTCAGCGATTTAATGATTTCCTGGGATACTGTCGCGGAAAGTATTTCTGAACCTTGGCTGGTATAATGAACGCCGTCTTTTTTGAAGACAGTTTGTTTGTCGGCTTTTTCGATGACCTGATAGTGGTCAATAACTCTGATTCCTTCTGCCAGCATTACTTTATTGGCGGTTTCATTATACTGTTTTATGTCTTTATTGAGCCGGTCAAAACTCTGAATTTTATTGTGCTCTTCCTCTATTACCGGGGTTGTTGAAGCCCATAATATTTTTATGTTTTTACTTTTTATAAGCGAGATGATTTTATTGAGATTGCTCTCATAGGTTTCGACCGGAATCTTTTTCCAGCCGGTTCCCCGTTCCGACTTTATATCATGCAGGCCGCAGTTGATATAAATCAGATCCGGCTTATTTGCTTCAATATACTTCCCGATATTATTCAGTATCTTGCCGCTGTCTTCACAATTCTCTTCAGGCCATTTTACAATCGCCTTATTCGCGAGTTTTTGTTTTACCAGAGGCGCATACCCCATTCTTATGGAGTCGCCAACGAGCAATACCACCGGAAGCTGATTACTTGCAGGTTTGTCACTGCTGCTGTCAGCACAAATTATAAAACCGGATGAAAGACTCAAGGCCATAATACACAATGAAATCTTATTCAATATCATCAGATACCTCTATTTATTAAATGGATGTTTCCACGCGGCCGCTGTCAGCGGATTTGATTGCGGCTGCGAGAACGTTTTGCAGTTCAAGTCCATCCTGAAATGTTGTCGGCACCGGCCTGCCGTCGGCCAGACATGAATAATATTCGGCAAACGTGTCATTCAACACCTGACCGCCGTTGACCGGAATTTGAATAATTTTTCCGGACGGGTAAAATTTCAGGCAGTCCCCCGCGATCTGAGCATAGCCTTCGGTGCCGGTCACCTCTATTGCGATATCTTCGCCGGGAACGCGGTGCGGAGTACGCCCGACTTTTATATTGGCGACAACCCCGGAATTTAAAAC
>CAIJKT010000480.1 GCA_903821255.1 uncultured Lentisphaeria bacterium
AAGTCGTTTCCGGCATCTATGACAAGGCTCAGTTTCTGAGCGATTTCCCCCAACTTGGCCATAAATACCGCGAAGAACAAGAAGGAGATATCCGTGTACTTCTCTATGGACATTACCGAATAGCCTATATTATCACAAAAGATTACATTGACATCTTGGGTGTTTTTCATGGGGCATTAGATATAGATAGGTATCTGCTTTAGACAAGGAGATTCTTGCCCAAGAAGCCTTTTCAGAAAAAGGCATCTCCCAATTGACATCTCTGGCTCCGGATGATGATGAAGGCTAATAATAGTAATAGGTTAAATTAGCCTATGAAACATTTCGAGAATTTGTGCTTTGAACCTCAAATTCAAAACCGTAACTTTCTGTTCAAATGCGCCCGCTGGTCCTGGTAGTGCCGTTGTTGGGATTACCCGTACAGGGCGTTCGACGTTGGTGTATACGGACATTATAGTTCCTCCGCATATTTCTGAGTCATATGGTTCGATATATTTGAGAATAACCGTGCTGTACCAATTGACTCTGGTGTGACCTCTGGGCCATCTACTACAAAATGGGTTGTTGAATAGTCACCTCCAAATAATTGTGCTGGGGCTATTTCAACAAGGCCATGATACCCCGTTGTAGGATAAAGAAGGCCGCCTAATAGTACATTACCTTTTGTTTGTAAATATGAAATATAGGTATGGATCTGGAAAAAATCACTCCTGTCAACATCGACAAAGCCCGACCGGTATTGCATATTTTTATATTTTGCATCAAAAACGCAGTAATCCTCGCCTTTCTTTAACACGATATCAGGTATAATTTTTCGCCCGTAAAAACGTTCTGGGTATACGCTATACTGTGATTCTGAGATTTGCCACCCTTCAGCATAGAAATGTTTTTTAACAATTGCCCGGACATAGCACTCCCAGATTTCCGCCATATCGAGAAAGAAACCAGAGACATTCGTCTTTGTATTGTTATTGCTGTACCCCGGTTGTGCTTGAATAATTTGCCAAGAGAAATCGACAACATCTTTGTAATTCTGGTATATCGGGTGATACTTTATTGATTGGTATTCATATTGGTTTACAAACCTGTTGTCTAAATTCTGATTTTCAATATTTTGAATAGCATCAAGGGCGTTTGCGGGTATTTTCAATAAACCGAGCTGGTATTCTTTCATGAGGATGCAATATGCATGATATAATAACCTTATCACGACAGAATCAAAAACCTGTTCTTTTCGTGCAGATACTACTTTACCTGTTTCCTGCATTGGGGCAATTGATTGCCGCAGTAAAAGCCGCCCCTTTATTACATAGCTTTCGATGGTGGCCAGGCACTTTTTTCGCGGAAGACCGTGCCTATTTGCAGTAGCTAGTTTTTGAAGCCAGATAAATGAAATCAGAAGTTTCAAATAGTAAGCGTTATCGGTTGTTTTAAAAGAAGAGTTTCCGCTTGCGAATTTGATATTGAAAAGCTCTTCAAGCATTTGCAGTAAAACGATATCCCCGAAGCGTGGTTTGATATGTATAGAATAATTAGTTTTCTTGAAAATAAAATTGATATTCCCGATATACCTGCCGGCATACCATCTTTTGTCCAGAAAATTATAGGTTATAAGCGGTTCTTCGGGTTTTTGTTTTTCAGAAATATTGAACACAGAAACTGTCTGATTTTGCTCCGCGAAATAGCGGAGCGCATCGTTCCATTTAGGATCAAAAGCATAGCAATCATTCGTTTCAAGGGTCACAACATTATTTGCCATTAATAAATATCTCTCTCATTTCCTTAATTTTCTCGTTCTTCTGTGTTTCGTCAAGGTTACCCAAAAAAGCAGCAATCATTGGTTCTATAGAGATATTCCACAAAACTGATGCAGGGCCGCCGCTTTTAAACAATTTGATTTTATTGACATGGCCGGGCCTACCCGAAAACTGTCTGGCAATATCGATTACCTCAGAAAAGAAAGTATGGCCAATTTCATACTGCTTACCCAGCTCATTCAATTCATCAATTTTATCGTTCAATTTTGACGATCTCTCAATGAACGTATTTATTTCTTCCTCATCTACTTTCTTTAAGTCCTTCTTCTTTGAGTTGATAATTTCTTTGAGCACATCCGCATTGTAACCGTAACGGAACCACACAAATCTACGGCGCAAGGCAAAGTCTAACCGCTCCAGCGAGAAATCGATTTCGTTCATTGTCCCAATCAGATATAAGTTTGAAGGGATTTTAAGTTTGAATTTGCCGATCGGAAGATCAATTTCTTCGTTGCGATTTTCGATTGCAGAAAAAGCTTCGCCAAAGAGTCGAGAGAGGTCAATACGGTTAATCTCATCTAGTATCAAAACATATGGGGACTTGTCTGCATCTTGCGTTATCTCTTCGCAAAGTTGGAAAAAATAACCCTTAACTGGCGCTGTTTTACCATCCGTGAGAGTTATACTTGCAATAAAATCTTCATACGAATAGTTGGAATGAAGCTGCAGCCGTCTGATTCTCTTATCAACATTTATATTATGGCTGAAATACTCCCGTATTTTCTTTTTGTCATTCTCAATGATTTTCTGAATAATAAGGGATTTTGCCAATGCTTTGGTAGTATGCGTTTTTCCCGTTCCCGGAGGGCCATAAAGGATAATATTCTTTTTAAAAGATAAGCCCTGTATCTCATTGTATTCTGCATCGGAAAGCCAGGGGTTCCATAAAACCGCTAGTTCTTCTTCATAAAAATCAGAATCTTTCCCGGTTGATTCTTTTATCTGGCTCCTGATCTCCAATATTTTTTCGTCAGTATTGGTGTCATTACTTCTATCGGCAAGCAGCGATGAAAAGCTTTCGACTATTCTGTTCTTATGGGTATCCGATGCAATGCGCTCGTACTTTTTCGGTTTGCACAGATAGAGCAAAATGTTATACATGGCGCAGGCGTTCTTAATTTTGCGAAAGTCAATCTGCCATTCTAAAGCGGGTTTGTCTGTCTCGTCATATTTCGCAAAAATACAAATCTTTTCGATCTCTTCTTTTATATTTTCTACCGTGATTTGATTGTAGTTCTTTTTGCTCTCTTTTATCCACCTAAGCAGTTTTAGAATAGAAACAATTTCCCAGTATTTGTTTTGTTTGTGGTAGGTACCGGCATTACCTGAGCCATTCGAAGGAAACAGTGGCATGTCTTCTTCTTTATCCTGCAAGTCTACATTTTCGGGCATGCAGATTTGAACTGCTTTCTTCTTGCCCACTGCGGTCATATCGTTAACCGAAAAAGCCCAGAGCCAATTTGCGTGGGAAAAAACGAGTTTCACTTCTTCGGTTGCTCCATTAAACTGTTCTTTGATTTTTTCTTGATAGTTTCTGTTGTCGCCTTTGAAATTGTCAACAAAGCGCGTACTGCAGTCGCTAATGTTTGCTTCGGTAAAGCAGTTCTGGTGTGCGGTAAGCAGACTGTCGTTACTGATTATACACTTTTCGATGAATTTACCGAGAAGAGCATATAAAGCTTGATCTTGAGTTCTATGCATTACATCGCCTCACTTATTTTTCGTTGTATTGGCTCATCTTTGCTTGCACTCGATTCGGCTACATTGAAATAACATTTGATCTAATCACGAGATCATTGACCGCCAGGCTTCAGTCTTTCATAAGGGATGATTAAACCCGCCGAGGCCACCATCAAGGTTAAGGTCACTTCTCGTCCTCGTATATTTGCTGGCCTCATAGCCAATTTGAGAATATCCTTACGAAGTCTTCTGTGAAGTTTTTATAAGCCGTCATTATGATCCCTGTCGATTTTTTAACTGGGCTGGGCACAAACCCAGTTATTCCCATCGCTTTGTAGTAAATTATCTTTTTTTTGCAGTATAACATATATTTGATTTTGAAATATTTTTCGCTAATAAAACTCTATTTACAGAAAGGGGGTGTAAGCTTATGTGTGTTTTTCGTTCCACTGCACCTCAAAGCACAATTATGTCGTCGCCAAACGTTTTACAAAACGGCAACAGATGCAGTGGAGCCCGAAGGGAGCCCATTTGCTCTTGCAGATGAGGACACGGATACTCAACGGGGAATTAGAAAAAACGTTCCGGGATTGGCATCCCGGTTTTGCATGCTCTCCGAGACGGCAATCCAAGGAGTACATATTGTATCGTACGATACAAAGTATACCGAGTAGAGCAGATGAAACCGGGGTCTAGGGAGCAATGGAACGTTGAGCCCCCACAACTGGAAGTTCATTCCATACCGTGGTATATCCAGGCGTTTTCAGAGTTTGTTTCATTGACCATGCTCGCTCAGCCGATGTCATACCGTAACGAATGGCATT
>CAIJKT010000481.1 GCA_903821255.1 uncultured Lentisphaeria bacterium
CCTTCTCGTCCATACGAAGACTCCTTATCTTGACTTGGCGGTTTGGATTTGGAGTCTTTATTATTCTATGCTTTACATATTTTTCAAACTGTTATTTCAGCTTTTTGGGCATTTACCCACTAAAACACCGAAAGAGCCATTAAAAGCAAAAAAAATCCCGCCGCCTGAATTCAATGTCTTCTGAAAAAATATTCCACTTATTTAGCTGTACATCGCCGATAACGGTTGCAAAAACAGCTCCCGTGTATATAATATCAAAATGCATCTGATACTTTGAAATTTTACGAATGGAATCAATGAACAAGCAAATCAAAGACATTCACGACTATATAATCAACCTTATCGCGGAAGAGAAACTGCGACCGGGGGAGCGTGTACCTTCCGGCGAAGAACTTGCCGCCACATTCAAGACTGGCAGAATGAACGGACACCGCGCAGTAAAAGAGCTTGAGAATGAAGGCATCGTCAAACGCTCGCGCGGACTGGGAACTTTTGTTTCCCAGGCAGTGTCGCCGGCCGCGATTCAACAATTTCTGAATCCGTCAGAAAAATATATTCATCTGTTATATTCTTTCAGAGACGATCTGATAATACACTGGAATGACAGAACCGTAAGCATTCTGGAATCGGAACTGAGACGTAAAGGGTTCATCGTCATTCACAAGGAATATCCGGATATCGATACTGAGAGCATGATCGAATTTATCAAATCCTTGAATACCGCCGGGTCCTGCGGTCTTATCCTCTTTCCGGAATACGCAGGCAAGCTGGACGAGATGCTGTCACATCCGGAAATACTGATGCTGTACAAATCTGACATCTATGTATATAATACCGGACATCTCATCATGCCGGAAATGCCGCTTAACTGCATTGCCCTTTCGCCGTACAATGACGGGTTCATGGTTGGAAGGATCTTAAAGCGGAGCGGACATCGGAATATATATTTCCTGTCCTCCCGCAGTCTGGAGCCCAAATGGGCGCTTGACCGGTATCATGGAATTGTGCTTGGCCTGTCAGGGGAAAAAGAACGGCCCGGGGTAAAGCTTTCTTCACAAATTGCCGAGATGGCGGATATAATAAAAAAATCCAGCGACCATATATGTGTAGTCACGGCTTCAGACAGGGACGCGGTGGCGCTGCTGGATATGACCGCAAAGGAAGCCGTAAAATGCCCGGAGCGGTTCGAATTGATTTCGTTTGACAACAATCCTAATTTCAGAGCATACAATATCACGACGGCGGCGCCGCCGGTTGAAAAAGTCGGTACGATTCTGGGAAAGATGATTTCCGGGAACCACTTTCAAATAGATGATGGCGATACGATTAAAATGACATTGCGGAGCGGTTTTATTGAGCGGCAGACGTTCCGGATAAGGTATTGATTCATATTTCATAATATTCAAAATAAATAAAGTAACTGGAGGTAGAATGAGCAGGTGTAAATTGATGATGCCATGTGAGAAGGAGTTCCACATTGTTCCAGGAATTGTACTGGGTCTTTCATCGATCGGGATTAAACTAAAGTCATTTACAGAAGAGGTTGCTCAATGAACTGGATTTCATGGTGTATTGTAATTATTCCGGTAACTGCAGCTATAACTTTAGCATTATATTCCCGCAAGTATGTCAGGGGTGTTGCCGACTTCCTTGCCGCAGGTCGAGTTGCCGGCCGCTATGTGATCTGCGTAGGTGATTTGGAGGCGGGCCTGGGGATTATTTCCCTGGTGGCGCTGGTCGAAGAAAAATACCAGTGCGGATATGCATTGGGATTCTGGGGAAGCGTGATGATTCCACTTTCAGTTGTTATCGCGTTAAGCGGATATTGTGTTTACCGCTTTCGCGAAACTCGATCTTTATCGCTGGGGCAGTTTCTGGAAATGCGTTATTCCAGACGGTTCCGCATATTCGCCGCATCGCTCAGAACGATATCAGAAATGCTGGCGAATGCCATCGCACCCGCGGTTGCCGCCCGTTTTTTCATTTACTACATCGGCTTGCCGCATTCTTTTACTATCTGCGGCGTGGGAGTCTCGACCTTCGCGTTACTGCTGGGGTTTGTTCTGATACTGGCAATGCTGGTTATCATGCCTGGCGGACGCATTTCCTTGATCATCACCGATTGTTTTCAAGGACTTATGAGTTATCCCATTTTCGTTATTTTCACGGTCTTCATATTGACCAAATTCTCGTGGGGCGGGGAAATTTCTCCGGTCATGCTGGACCGGGTACCGGGGGAAAATTTCCTGAATCCGTTTGATGTTACTCAACTCAGAGATTTCAATTTGTTTGCATTGTTCGTGGCCATTTTTGCCAGTATCCTGAATCGCGCAAGCTGGATCGGCAATGACACCAGCGGCTCGGCAAGAAGTCCGCATGAACAGAAGATGGCCGGGATCATCGGCGCCTGGCGAAACGGTTTCAGCGTAGTCATGTGCCTGTTAGTTTCAGTAGCCGTTATTACTCTTATGACGCACTCAAATTTCTCGTCACAAGCCAAGAAAATCCGCAGCGAACTGACAAGCCAGGTCGCGGGGGAAGTGGTAAAAGACGAAAATATCCGGCAGAAAGTCATTGACAGAGTCAACGCTATTCCGGAAGTAAAGCATATTATCGGTGTTGACAAACCGCTTTCCCGCGAGAATAACAACGATACGGTCTATTTTAAAACAGTAAAAGAAACGCTGAATGAGGGGGAAAACGGGAATGCGGTTTTCCAGAAGTTCAGAACGCTGTATTATCAGATGATGATGCCGCTGACCATGAAGAATATTTTCCAGGCTGTTCTGATGGTTATATTCTTCCTGCTGATGGTCATGCTCATTCTGTCAACCGATGCTTCGCGAATTTTCAATGCGTCCG
>CAIJKT010000482.1 GCA_903821255.1 uncultured Lentisphaeria bacterium
GTACGTTGCGAATGTGCCGTTTTAGCCTCAAAACCATTTTCAACTTTTCCTTTTTGAGCTCAGGCAAACATTAAAAAACTGAGGTGAACAGTTTTCAGTTTGTCACAATTTTTAATCTCATTTTATATGCTATATTATACTGTCAATGTTGCAATATAATATGATGCCAAATACTATAATTCGTTTACATGGCAATACAATATACTGGATGAAAATGTTGGATTAAGCGTCGGTGCTGCATTGAGTCAGCGGATATCGAGAATGAGAATATGCAAGTAATCCTGAAGGCTTTAAAAATGTCTGGGTTGATGAACGAAGAACAATTAAAAGCGTCGCTGGATGTCCCTAATAGAAAAGTGACGATACTAAGCGCTGATTATAAGGCCGCAATATTCCAAGGGTATAATATTAACTACACCTTTGAAGAAAACCTCCCTTGGACGGAACACGCTCCGACAAACTTTCATTGCCTGAAACATGTTTTTCATCCCTTTAACTATCCAACGATAATATTCGATACTGTTTTTCCTTATCGCAGACTTATAGACAAAATCCTTAACGGGCATGAATTAAGGATCGAACTATCTATTGACAATACTGATGACAATACTCGACTGCTGCGACTGTGTCAGTGTCTGCTGGGCGCAACTTACATACATGGTACTGGAGGTGACATATACGACGATCATTACTGTAGACCTCGTGACGAAAAAGGAACTATTCCTGTACCTTATGTCATTGGTAAGTGTTCATGGAAGACAGAATCAATTCCGGCGTGGAGCTACTACTGGGGGGTGTCGGATAGAGGGTTCTGGTCTGCGATCGAAGATAAATTGACTAAAGCCGTATCCCAATTCAGTGGTATTTTGATTTCAAAAGAAGACAGAGACCTTATCTTTGAGCTGCTCTGTGAAATTGCCTGCTCCACGTTCGATCAGGAAAAAGACATAGAAACTAAAAAAATCGAAGGCCCTGGCTATCTGGATGCCTCAAAATGGGAAGGAATTCTAATTGGTCTGTATCAGGAATTTCGTTCAATGTCCAGCGCAAAGAATGGAGGAGTGGATTTATGCAGTACAGTACTGGCCGCATTTCGATATGCTTTTTATGCTGAGCTGTATAGTAGCTTCTGTATAAAGGAAATAAAAGCCAATTCATCCACCACCGCTCATGACGTCTATGAGTGCAGGGATCTAGCCGATGTGCCAATTACTGGATATTCTCAAATGCCGAACGTAACCAATACTGACCTGGCGGTCCCTGATGCTTTTGCAGTTGATCGTCGCATAGGTATAACGGTTGATTTCGCGGAAAGACTGAATCAGCAGCAAGAAGAAATGATTCGCGGTAGGTGCACCAATCGGATTGTTTATTCTGTATGTGCGCCTCCGTCAACTGATACTTATGTCGAGAATGATTTGGGTAATATAATTGCATTTAAGCAGCAGTTAGGAAAAGGAAGGATTATCGTATATCCGCGAGGCATGGAAGATTGCATCGCGAAGCTATGCGGAACAGATGCGGTCATTGCCTACAACAACTCTCAAGAGATTAATAGTGCTGCCCTGTCTAAGCCGTCCGGCAATGCGGGAGGAGACGGAAATAAAGAATCAGTGGAGCAGATGCCGGCCGGCGGAATAGAGACACCCAAAGTACCACAAACTCCCCCCACAGATATTCCTCCAGAAATTATTACAGCAGATCATGACGCTGTCTCATCCACCCAGTCTTCCGATGCGGCAGGGGTTCCGACTTCAGAGAAAGATGATAATCAGGCGCAGGTAATTGATGTGGATTTTGATTCCTTCAAGGGGAAGATTCCACAGTACCGAGTAAACAAAGTCACAAAAGAAGCTACGCAAAAAGAGTTTGCGTTGCGCTTTCTTGCTTTTAATGCTGGGTACAAGAAAAAATATATGTTTGCCTATCAACAGAGCTCAGGTGTTTGGCTGATAAAAGACGGAGTGAACGACTTAGACCTGAGTCTGTTGTTTAAGAATGAAGATAAGATGACGTTTATTACAAACATTTCTAGTGCAGTCACTGATATGTTTAATCCGTTTCTCCCGTCCGCCAAGAAAGAGTCGAAGTATAAAGAGAGTCCTGGGGAGAAAAGTAACAGCAAGGCACATAACCTGCTATGCAAGCGGGGTCTCCGGTATCCTAAAATAGAAGAAGACGAGAAATTAAAAACCAAGTTGGCTAAGGAAGTAGAACGGCTGACTAAGGAAACAGAACAACTGCCCAAGGACGCCGCTAGGTTGGAGAATGAAGCAGTCATGCGCCTTACGCTGGTAAAAGAAAAACTCAAGATGGCTATGGTAAAACTTCGGGATAATATAGAATTTAAAATAACTCTTTCCAACGATTTCATAGACGGGTTACGAAAACTGCCAGAATACAAAACAATCAATGGATACTCAACCGATAATCAATACAAAGAAATCGTTGATTTTATCATAAAGGCCTATCCTCCGGAATAACCGATTTGAGTGAACGGACATTTATTCCACCCCGGCTATAAATACTTCATGTTCCTGTATACTTGAGGTTTTTTTGTTGGATTTATCCCTCCATTGCTAAAACAATTGCGATTTGCATCATTGTGTACCGTAAGCTGTCCAGTCTGTTTTGCGATCCCATATGCCTGAACTATCACTTATTTTAAACGCTCACTAGAATTTTATTAATTCCAGCCATTGGCGCAATCCTGATAGCAACGTCTTTTCCCCTCATAAATCTGCTCCCCCTAATTAGTTTCTTGACTGGCCTAATTAGGTTTATTCATTGAGATTTGAAGCAATTTTTGTCGGAATTATCGTAAGAGCATGCCCAGGAAACCGTCCTGGACTAACATGAATAACATCGGAGATGAATCATGGAAATTACGCAGAAAAAATTGTTAGAGGCAACGCTACAAGAAACCGACCCGGTCCGTCTGCGGGCGGCTTTCGTGGCATTGAAAGGAGTTGAAGCAGAAAACGGAAAAAATGTGTCAGGCTATCTCGGGACTAAGCAGGCATGCACCTACCTCGGTGGAATCGGAAGAACTTACCTTTGGAAGCTGACCCAGAGCGGACTTAAGGTCCATCGGCTGGGAAAACGCAGACTATTTAAACCCGAGGAGTTGTCTGATTTTGTGACAGAAAGGAACGGTCATGAGTAAAGAAAATAAAGTCGCTACCGGTCAGGGTAGCGACAAGAAAAAAACGGAACATTCATACAATACTATTCAGCCGTCGAATAGTCAAATGGTTGCGTTCCCGGCGCTGTCGCTAATCACGGAGGCAATAATGATCAAGAACAAAAACACATCTTCGCTCCGCAGTAAAGGCTCCGGATGTAAATTTACCGTCGAGCAGCCCCCACTGCCTTTTCCAGACTTGATTCTGTCAACGGAAGTGTTTGAGATAAAAATTAAACATTGCCGTGGGGTAGACAATCCGGATTTCTGCAAGAAATGCCCTTTGACGATAAGCATAGGAGGGCGGGTCAAATGAAATTAAAAAAAGAACCCTCCGGCTCGCAACGAACGGGCACGGAGGGGTGCAAAATCGAATCTGAATACAATTTACAGGCTGAATGCAATGATGTCAAGCTTCCGTTGAACGGCAATGCATGCCAATTTCAGCGTCCAGGCGTTTCAGATGAATTTCTGATTAAGGCCGGTATCCGCCGGGTGACTTCGGATGAGGCATTTGAGCTGTGCGGCCTTCATAAATCCGGTATCTGGATCCAATATTACGATATTGATGGTATGCCTGTGATCGTTAATGGAAAGCCTTACGGAAGATTGCGTCTTGACGAGCCGACCGACAATTGCAAGTATTTGCAGGCTCCAAATAGCGGATGCCACGCGTATTTACCATTTCCATTCATTCAGGAGTTTAAGCAGGGAATAGATTTATTTATCACTGAAGGTTGCTTCAAGTGTTTAAGCTTGGCGGAAACTACTAAATACCAAGCAGTTGCGCTACCAGGCCTTTACGGTTATGCGCATGGAGAACTGCTGCCGGAACTCAAAGCTGCGTTGGACTTTTTAAAACCATCGCGACTTCTTTTCATCGGGGATTCAGATACATGTCTGAATTACAGGTTCTCCATCGCCGCTGTAAAGCTGGCTGGGATGATAAAACCGATTCCGCTGTTTCTGCCGCGCCTGCCGCTGAACGGGCCCAAGGGCCTTGACGACCTCAAGGAGTCTTTATCATGAGCGAAAAATTTAAAAACAGAGTGACCAGTATGATAGAAACTGCCGTGCCTGTAGAGCACGAGACCGCAGAATCACTCTGTCTTAAACTGGCGTTGACCGGGATTAAGGATATTCAATCTCTGACTCCAGATGCCCAGAAAAAGTATATGGAACGGCTCGGTGAAATCGCCGCATTCCTAGCTAAAGATCCAATGTTGTATAACAAATTACGTGACAGCGCGAAAGAAATATTAGGCATCGGGGCAAGGCAGTTTAAAAATATGTGTGAGCTCGGGAGGAGTAAACTTAAAGCCGATTTCCCCAAAAAGTCCGGCAATAATGCAAACACCCCGGTGGAGGAAATATTCTTTGACGGTACAGAATATTACAGAAAGGAAAAAGATGGCTGTTACCATACGATGCAGCGCAGGGATACTGAATTGCATCTGAAGATCGCCGGGTTCAGCGTTGCTCTCGCCCAAGGGCAAGCCGTTTCGGAACTTGAAGATCAACTTTATAAGATCCAGCGGAACAGCCGCATTAACTATGCGGGACCTTTGTGCGGGAGAAGTACCGGGTTATATACCGAGAACGGGCATTTGTTCCTGGTGACCTGTTCTCCGGCTTTTATCATCGCGGCTGACGGGGATGCTTCATTACTGATTGATTTTTTCTACAACCTGTTTGGGCGTAGTGCCGGAGACCCCTTATTCAGTAAACAGTTCCTTATATTCTGCCTGTGGATAAAGCAGGTCAGAAATGCATTGAAAAAAACAGATATTCACCTACCGGGGCAAATGCTTGCGCTGATTGGCCCGGTAAACTGCGGGAAAAGTCTGGGGCAGGAGATAATCACGCTGCTGCTGGGCGGACGGTCCGCTGATCCCTCCCTCTGGCTACAGGGGCGAAGTTCATTTAACGGCGAGATGTGGGGAGCGGAACACCTCGTCCTGAGCGACTCCAACCTGGAAGATACCCCGAAGGCAAAAAAGGAACTGCGGGACCGACTGAAAGAACTGGTGGCGAACAGCCAGTATTCCTGCCACCGTAAATTCAAGGATGAACTGACGCTGCGGCCAATATGGCGTATATCATTAAGCGCCAATGACGACCCTGACAGCATTCCAATTCTTCCCAGCCTTGATGAATCTATGAAAGACAAAATCATTTACCTGAAAGTCTATTCGCCACCATCGCCGTTTCCCACTGACAATCCGGAGGCCCGCGACACGTTCTACAAGGAGTTAGTGGCCTGCATTCCGCCGTTTGTTGGCATGATTGACAAACTGGAATGCCCGCCGGAACTAATCACCCGCAGATTCGGAGTTAAGGAATTCCACCATCCGGAAATAGTCAAGTTGCAGGAC
>CAIJKT010000483.1 GCA_903821255.1 uncultured Lentisphaeria bacterium
ATGACACTTGTTTTTTCGCTCCGGAAACCGCAAAACGTATTCAGAAAATTGACTCGTCCGTATTGCGGGGCGAGCAGATAGCCGGAGAACTGGACGCCATCGATAAAGAAGGCGGGCGGCACGTCTACTGGCAGGTTAAAACTCCGATCTTCGCGGAACCCGGGAGCCGGACAGTTTTAGGTTTGCTGGGCATTGCAACCGACCTCACCGGTCGCAAAATGATGGAGGAAGAGATAAAGCTTAAAAACGAGGAACTCTCGAAAGTCATCGCGGAAAAAGACAAATTCTTTTCAATTATAGCCCATGATCTGCGCAGCCCGTTCCACAGCTTTTTAGGATTGACAAAAGTAATGGCGGAAAAAGTGTCACGTTTGACCATGGACGAAATACAGGAAATAGCGGCAGACATGAGAGATTCGGCCGCAAATATTTTCCGCCTTCTCGAAAATCTGCTGGAATGGGCAAGAATAGAGCAGGGCTTGATTTCTTTCCATCCGAAGGTTGCTCCCTTGCTTCCTGACGTAAATGAAAGTATTGCAATGATACTGCAACCGGCGCAGGATAAAGGAATTGAAATCATCTGCGAAATTCCTGATGGAATAATGATTTTCGCCGACAGCAACATGCTTCAAACTGTAATCCGCAACCTCGTTTCAAATGCCGTTAAATTTACCCGCAAGGGTGGAAGAATAAGTCTTTCGGCTAAAATTGCCAGTGACAAAAGTGTTGAAATAGCCATTAAGGATTCCGGTATTGGAATGAGTCGCGCAATGATTGATAAATTATTCCTGATTGATGTAAAAACCTGTAGAAAAGGTACGGAGAATGAACTCGGGTCCGGAATCGGCTTATTGCTCTGCAGAGAATTCGTGGAAAAACACGGCGGTAAAATTCGAGTGGAAAGTGAAACCGGCAAAGGCTCGATATTTTATTTCACCATCCCCGGCAAGGTGGAGCCGGAAGAAAAGCAAGTAATCGAAAACATTGTTCCGGCAGATAAAAAAGAGCAGCAAATTAGAAATCTGAAAGTCCTGATTGTCGAAGACGACGAAAAATCACAATTGCTGTTTGCATTAACAGTAAAAAAGTTCAGCAGTGAGATTTTAAAAGCAAAAACCGGAGTGGAAGCTGTTGAAACATGCCGCAACACACCTGACCTCGATTTGATGCTGATGGATATTGAGATGCCGGAAATGGACGGCTACGAAGCCGCCAGACAAATCCGGCAATTCAATAAAAATGTGATCATTATTGCGCAGACCGCCTTTGCGCTTACTGGTGATAGAGAAAAGGCAATAGCGGCAGGATGCAACGACTATATCGCAAAACCCTTCAAGCAAGCTGCCTTGACAACGCTGCTTAAAAAGTATTTTTAAAGAAAAGTCAGGTAACAGCATTTTTCTTTAACCGGAATGCATAATGTTTAAAATGTATTTTAAAAGTTCGCTATCATTAATTTAAAAGGATACCGGGTAATGCAGGATATCGCTGATCCAGTACGAAATATAAGATTCAGCGGATTATCATCCGATGAAATAATTCAGAACCGCAAAAAATATGGCGCGAACATTATGCCGCCGCCGGTGCGGGCACCA
>CAIJKT010000484.1 GCA_903821255.1 uncultured Lentisphaeria bacterium
CAGCTATCCGCGCTGTGTTTAGAACAGCCGGGTAACCACAGAGGCACAGAGACACAGAGAACAGCCGGTATGACTAGCCGCTTAACAGGGATGAATCAGGATATACAGGATGAGGGCTGCGGTGTCCGCAGTTTTATCAAATAAGAAACTGTAACGGGACAAAGATCAAAGACAAAAAGTAAAAAGAAAAGTTTTCTCTGTGTCTCTGTGCCTCTGTGGTTAAAAAGAGCAGACAGTTTCCGGGGACTTTATTAGCAGGATAATGTTATGTTCAATTATATAATCAGGCGCATCATTTACTCCGGTCTGGTGATAATGGGGGTGCTGCTGCTGACTTTCGTGCTGTTCCGGCTGGCTGCCGGCGACCCCGCCGCCGCAGTGCTGGGCAAGAATCCTTCGCCGCGGGAGGTCGAAGATCTGCGGCAGGAGCTTGGCGCTGACCGTCCGCTGGTTTTCGGCTACTGGCGCCAGAGTGAAGTCTTCACTTCGGCGTCGTTTGCTGAAAAGAGGCTGATGCCGGGGATGGAAGTTTCCGGAAACCCGGTCTTTGAAAACGGTTTCATGCGCCTTGATTCCGGCATTATCGGCCTGAAGCGCAATTTTCCGTCGGACAAGCTGGAAGTGCAGGGGAAGATTGTTTTTCGCGGTGAATTTGCCGTCAACGGTCATACTTTCAAAGCGGCGGACTGGCGGGAGATTGAATTTCCGGTTGCCGCCAGTCAGGAAAAAGTGTTGATTGCCGCCGGGAAAGTTCCGCTGGAAGTTAAAGAGGTTGAATTTTACCGCCGCCAGGGTTCTCCGCTGGATTCGCAACTTACCGCGGCACTGGGCGAAATCTGTTCATTCCGCAGCGAATTTCCCTATGTCAGCTTTTTCAATTTCGGTAAAACCCTGATGACACGGGAGCCGATCCGGGAAATCCTGTGGCGCGGGGTCGGTCCGTCGATGGCGCTGATGCTGCCGATATTTTTCGGGGAGCTGCTGCTGGGGATAATTCTGGCGCTGATTTCCACGGCGTTTAAAGGAATGCTGTTTGACCGGATGATCGTGCTGTTTTCAATCGCCGGCATGAGCATCAGCTATCTGGTGTTTATTATTTTCGGGCAGTGGTATCTGGGATATTATTTCAACCTGTTCCCGGTCTGGGGGTGGGGTGAATTCAGGCATCTGGCGCTGCCGGTGATAATCGGCATTCTCAGCGGGCTGGGTGGAGGGGTGCGTTTCTACCGGACGGTTTTCGTCAACGAACTGAATAAGGAATATCTCCGCACGGCGGCGGCCAAAGGCTGCAGCCCGGCAGTGATATATGGCAGGCATCTGCTGCGGAACGCATCGATCCCGATTATTACGCGGGCTTCGGCGGCGCTGCCGTTCCTGTTCACCGGCAGTTTGCTGCTGGAGGCTTTTTTCGGTATTCCCGGTCTGGGTTATGCGGGGATTGACGCGTTGAATAATTCCGATTTGCAGTTGCTGAAAGCGCTGGTGCTTATCAGTGCGCTGCTTTTTGTCGTAATCAATCTGATGACCGATATTGCCTACGCCTGGGCTGATCCCAGAATCCGGCTGAAGAGTTAATCTTTATTCAGGCAAAAAAGCCAACTGGAACGCGCAATCGGGAGATTTTTTGAACTCTTTCCGGTAAAGACGCCTGGCGGTACTGTTGACATCGTTCCAGAAATTATCATCCATCGGCATGTTTTTCCCGTAAATGCTGACGAAGCGCAGGACATCGCGTTTGCTCAGACCGATATCCATGGCGGAAAACCAGATTCCGGCAATATCCTTCACGATCCAGCGGCGGGGCGTTTTGCCGCGGAGCTGGGCGCGGTGCAGATCTATCAGATATGCTTTCAGCATATCCGGATTTACGCTTTCCGGTCCGCCGGCGATATCCAGCAGAAAATGACAGATATAGAAGTCGCGGTGGTTGAGTCCGTTTGCGTGCATTTTACTGCTGACTTGTGCCAGTTTTCTGATCAGTGCGTGTTTCAGGCGCGGAACCGGCGGATTTTTCTTCCAGTCTCTGCAGAAATCCTCCAGGCTCATGGTGCCGGTCAATTCATCGGTAATGATGAATGAATCCTGCTTTGCCGGATTTATGCCGCGTGTGCCGAAAGCGCACGGCGTCATCGTGTCAATATCCAGTTCTTTCAGTTTTATGAGCGCCGCGTATTCATTGCCGGCCCCGGTGATGGTGGATTTGAACTGGGTCAGGTTTTTCAGGATTTCCATCCAGCCGACGCCGTGGTGGATTTTGGCGAAAAAGCCTCTGCCGTCCATTTCGAAACGGAATGTGCGGCGTGATTTGACTGCGCGGAATACTCTGCCTTCCAGTTTTTCAACTTCTTGAAAGGGGTCCTTGCCGGCCCAGGCTTTTTGAAAATCTTCTCTCAAATAGAGCATTTATTACTCGCTTGGATTACAGGATCAAAAACTGCTGTTGTACTTTTTTTCGTTACTTTTCTCTGCCGGATTGAGCGGTTTGTCAAATTTTTTCCGGAACGCCACGCATTGCTGATGGCCCATCCTGCCGGAAACGATTATCTCATACTGCGGCTTCAGTTCCGCCGGGAAATTCTTTTCATAGTATTCTTCCCTGGTGATGTAGATGGTGTTATCCGGCATTGTCAGCATTTTATCGCAACCATACCTGAAGTAGCGCGGTTCAATTGGCGGATAAGCTTTTTTATCTTCCGGACAGAAGCGCAGGATAGCTTCAGCAGCGATTTTTTTCAAATCAATAAATGGCTTCGGCTCATCTGATTTTGGCTTAGGCTTCGCGGGCGGGAAGAAATACTGGCCGATAAATCTTTTCTCAACCGGAATATTGATCAGATACTTTAATTCATCGCCATCCGGCCCGAGTTTGAAGTAGCCAAGCTGTACTTTGTCCTGCCGGACAGTTTCAACTTTGGCAATGAATTCGCGTGAGCTTTCGTTGTACTGGTCTATCGGTTCCAGAATCAGAATCCTGATTACGGCAAGGGTGGCGGCGGCAATCGCGACCAGCGTAAAATCACGCTGTTCGGTTTTCAGGCTCTTTAAGAACGCGGAGATGCTGACCGCGAAAAGCGCGAACAGTATTGCCGGGAGAACAATCGGGAATTCAGTTTTCAGTCCTAATATCTTCAAAACAATCACCAGAATTATCAGTCCGGCCAGCGCCAGCAGCGGAAACAGCCGGCAGAATGCGAAAAAGAATTTTATGATTTTGGCGAATAATGGGAGCTTGTCGAAATTCATGAAAATCCATGCTCCGGCCAGCGCCAGCGCCGGAATTGCTGATATGATATAACGCAGATGCTTTGTGCCCGGGATGCTCATGACAAACAGCACGATCAATATCCATGCCGCAATGCTCCTTAAAAAATAAATCTGCTCACTGTCTTCCGCCGCCGGTTTTTTTATCAATTTTTTGATGTAGACAATGATTACCAGCAGTCCCAGCGGGAATGCGATGGAGTATGAAGCCAGTCCGTTGGTAAAGAAATACCAGATTGGCTTGCCCGAATCAAACCGGCTGGTAATCTGGTCGGCAAGAAATGCTTCCAGCAGTTCCTTTCCGCCCTGCTGCACGCATAACAGCAGCAGCCCGGCCATGCACAAAACCGCCAGCAGTCCGGAGACTAATCCGCATATAATGCACATTTTCCATTTACGGTTGACCAGATAATAGCTGAAAACGACAATCGAGGGGATCACGATTCCCAGCGGCCCGCGGAAAACAAAGCCTGCAACCAGGCACACCGGCACCAGCAGCAGCCGTTTCCAGCCTTTGTCCTGATCGGCGGTATAGATCAGATAGAAGGACAGAACAGTGGCGGCGGCAACAAACAAGTCCAGCGACGGTGCACGGGCAATGGACACAAATTCGAATGACAGCAGACAGAGCAGAACGGCATAGCCGCCGAGCCATTTTGAAACGCGCGCGCCAAGCAGATAGGTCATTATCAGGGTGAATACCGCCATCAGCGCGCTGGGCAGGGTGGCGGTCAGCATATTGACGGCATAGCCGCCCAATGATGCCAGGTACATCATCAGGATATGGGTTGAAGGGTAGTCGGTATACGGCTTGTCGTAAAGGGTGGGGAAAATGCCGATGCCGTACTGCTTCATTTCACCGATAAACAGCGCGAACCGGCAGTTGATGCGGGTAAACTCGGCGGAATAGAGCCCTCCCAGAAAAATAATCATTCCCAGTGTAGATATTATTACCAGCGCTTTTTTGTTGCTCAAATTTCTCTCCCGGTTAGGTATCCGAAGTCCTTCAGCTCTCTATTGTTTTAATATCAGATGCATTAACTGGGAAATATAGCATTGCAGATGATATTTTCAAAGACTGTTTAAATTTTAGAATTATATGGCGTCTTTTCATATTATTCGTGGATAAAAATGCTATATTATCCGTCAACTTTTTATAATTACAAAAGAAGATCATGCCGGAAGATTTTACTATACAGCAAACACGTTTGAATGAACTGGAAAAACGGGTGGCGGAACTGCTGCTCCGGGACCGGTACGCCGCCGTTCCGCATGTAAACCGGGTACGGCAGCGCATTCGTACCGGACAACCGGTTGACCGGATGCTTGATGATCTGGCAAAGTCCATTATTGATTGTGAACGTTTCGTGCTGAAACCGGTTGCTCAGCGCATCAACTATCTGTTTCCTGACAATCTGCCGATTACCAATCATGTTGAGAATATCCGCGAGGCGCTGCAGCACCATCAGGCGGTGATTGTCTGCGGCACTACAGGTTCGGGGAAGACCACCCAGCTGCCGAAGATCGCGCTGGCAATCGGGCAGGGCAGATACGGCCGCATCGGCTGCACCCAGCCGCGCCGGCTGGCGGCGACCGCCATGGCCCGCCGCGTGGCTGCCGAATTGAACGTCCAGTGCGGCCGGGAAGTCGGGTATCAGGTCAGGTTTGACAACCGCACCGGCGCCGATACAGTTATAAAATTCATGACCGACGGTATTCTGCTGGCGGAAACGCAGAACGACGCCAATCTGCTCCAGTATGACACCTTGATTATTGACGAAGCTCACGAACGCAGCCTGAATATTGACTTCATTCTCGGCTATCTGAAAAATCTGCTGCATAAACGTCACGACTTGAAAATCGTCATTTCCTCGGCTACGCTTGACGCGGAGAACTTCTCCCGTTTTTTCAATGACGCTCCGATCATTACTGTCGAAGGACGCACCTATCCGGTGGAGGACTTTTTTCTGCCGCCGGAGGAGGACGAGGATTTGTCTTCGCATATCGGGCGCGCGGTAAGATGGATTTCGGAAATTGACCGCAAAGGCGATATTCTGGTTTTTCTGCCGGGGGAGCGCGAAATCCGCGAGACCGCCGATCTGCTGAACGGCTGGAATCTGTTCCACACGGAAGTGCTGCCGCTGTTTGCCCGACTCAGCATGAGCGACCAGCAGCGGGTATTTTCGCCGGGGGCGGCCCGGCGCATCATTCTGGCGACCAACGTTGCGGAAACATCCATTACGATTCCCGGCATTCATTACGTGATTGATTCCGGTTTCGTCCGGCTGAGCCGCTTTAATCCCCGGAACCAGATTCAGGAATTGCAGATTGAGCAGGTATCCCAGGCCAGCGCCAGGCAGCGCCGCGGCCGTTGCGGCCGTATCGCCGACGGCATCTGCATTTATCTGTATGAAAAAGAAAGGCTCGAAGCCAGCCAGCCGTACACCGATCCGGAAATCCGCCGCACCTGTCTCGCCGGCGTCATCCTGCAGATGGCGACGCTCGGGCTGCCGTCAATTGAGCGTTTCCCGTTTCTCGACGCTCCGCAGCCGGCGCTGATCCGGGAAGGCTACCGCACGCTGCGGGACATCGGCGCGATTGATGATGCCGGGCGGATAACCCGCGAAGGCCGTCAGATTGCGGCATTGCCGCTGGACCCACGGCTGGCTAAAACGATCTGTTACGCCAGAAGCTGCAAAGTGCTGCCGGAAATCATGGTCATCAGCGCGTTTCTCAGTATTCAGGACCCGCGCGAACGGCCTTCCGACCAGCAGCAGGCGGCGGATCTGGCGCACCGCCAGTGGCGCGATGAAAACTCCGACTTCATCTCCATTCTCCGGCTCTGGAATTTCATCCAGAACGAAGCCGCCGGAATCTCCAACAGCGCCGTTCACAAACTCTGCCGCCGCAATTTCCTGAATTACAACCGCGTCCGGGAATGGAAGAATCTCTATCTTGATCTCTGTGAAGCGGTATCCGATGAAGAATGGGGTGTTTCCACCGCCGCGGGAATCGCGCAGGAGGAATTCAATTACGATATGATCCACAAGGCGCTGCTGTCCGGAATTCCCGGCAATATCGGCATGTATGACCGCGAAGAGCAGATATTTATCGCTGCCGGCAACCGTAAATTCTACATATTTCCCGGCTCCGGGCTGTTCAAAAGGAAACCTGTTCCGCCGTGGGTGATGACGTTCGCGCTGGTCAGCACCGCCAAAGTAATTGCCCGCCAGGTGGCGGTCATCAAACCGGAATGGATTGAAGAAGTCGCGCCGCATCTCTGCACCAGAATTTACGAAAATGCGGCATGGGATAAAGCCGCCGGATTTGTCTTCGCCCGGGAGAAAGTTATTTTTGGCGGCCTGGTGATCAATGCCGGACGCCGCGTCCACTACGGCAAGGTCTGCCCGGCCGAGGCCCGCATCGTATTCATCCGCGAGGCAATGGTTCCCTGTGAAATCAATTCTTCCGGCAAATGGCTGAAAAATCATTCGCGGATGCTGGAAACGATTAATACGCTTGAAGAGAAAATCCGGCGTCCGGGCACATTGCTGGACACGGAGGCGATATTTGAACATTTCAGCCTGGTGCTGCCGCCGCAGGCGTGTTCCGCCAAAAGTCTGGAGTTGTGGATTCAGGAAAGCGGCGCTGAGATCAATATGCAAATGGCGGATGCCATGCAGGAGCCGTTTACACCGCTTCATCCGGAAGATTTTCCGGACGATCTTTCCTTCTCCGGCCATCTGTTTGAGTTGAAGTACCGTTTTGCGCCGGGTGAGCCGGACGACGGGATCTGTATTCTGGCCGCCGCGGATGAAATGAATCTGATTCCGGACTGGGGACTGGAATGGCTGGTGCCGGGCCGGCTGGCGGAAAAGGTTGAATTGCTGATCAAGTCCCTGCCTAAAACTCAGCGCATGCAGTGCAGTCCGGTCGGGGAAGCCGCGGCCGGATTTGCGGAGGATGTCCGCGACAATAAAATATCCCGTGAACAATTGCTGACCGATGCTCTGGCTGCATATCTCAGCCGCACTTTCGGCGGAGACTTTCATCCCAAAGACTTCGATTCCGGACGGCTGCCGGATTACCTGACCATGAAGATTGCCGAAACCGACGGCAGCGGAAAAATACTGGCGCTGCATCATGAAGTTCCGGCTGAACTCTCTTCCGGTTCCAGACTCAGCGCCGCCGTTAAAGGCGTCGTCAAGTGGATATTGTCCGGCTGTACCGGCTGGCCCGGCGGCGACATGCCGGAATCCATTCAACTGCCGGGCGAAGAAGCGCTGAAGGCATTTCCGGCGTTGACCGATGAGGAAGGCGGCTTTGTCGGAAGACAGGTGTTTCTTGATCAGCGTGAAGCGGAATACTCTCACCGCCGCGGTTTGATCAGACTGTTCCGCAATGCTCATGGCGGACAGCTCAAACTGATGAAAAAATATTTCCAGTTTTCGTCACAGATACAGCTTTGTTTCTGCGTGAATGACCGTTCAGGGCGCTACCTGGACGACTTTGCCGACGCGGTGATACTGGCGGCGCTGACGGCGGAAGATACGATTGATATCCGTTCGCAGGGTGTTTATGCGAAACGTGCCGATGCCGCGCTGACCGGACTGGTTAATTCCGCTGAAAAGCGCGTCGCCATGCTGGAGCAGATGGCTGAACAATGTGACCGCATTCATGATTTCCTGAAAAAATCACGCGGCCGGGCGCATGAAAACTGCGCCGATGCCGACGCTCAACTGGACTTCATGTTTCATGCCGGTTTTTTACGCGGCGAAATCGTCTGGACCCGCTATCCGCGCTACCTCAAAGCACTGACTATCCGCGCCGAACGCATTCACAGTTCCCCGCAGAAAGATCTGGAAAAAATGCAGCCGCTGCAGCCGTTTTCCGCCCGCTTTGAACTGGCGGCTGGAACTGTGAAAGATTTCGAACTGGCTGTTGATATGAAAGAATTCTGGCTGCTGCTGGAGGAGTTCCGCATCATGCAGTTTGCCCCGGAAGTCCGTCCGCTGGAAAAAGTATCGGTCCAGCGCCTTCAGGAAACCTGGGACCGTCTGCGTCTGTAAAAAAATAGTTGTAAGTTAGGCAAGAAACAGGAAATCTAAAATGTATGAGAAAACCGTTATTCTGACTTTTGACGATGCGGTGTCGAATCACCGCACGTTTGTCGCGCCGCTGCTGAAGGAACTCGGGTTCAACGCCACTTTTTTTGTCTGTGAATTTCCGCCTGATTTTGCGACGAACAAAGTGCAGTACATGAGCTGGGGGCAGATCGGGGAACTTAACCGCATGGGGTTTGAAGTCGCCAATCACACCCTTACTCACGCCGGACTGGGCAACATCACGCCGGGGGAGTTTGAAAAACAGTTGCTCGATTTGGAAGCCTTGTTCCAAAGTCACGGTATTCCGAAATCGGAGAATTTTGCCTATCCGGGCGGTCCCGGCGCTGCTTATGCGCCGCCGGTTCTGCAAAAGCACGGGTTCAAAACCGCCCGGACAGTCCGCAATGCCGCGTGGAACATCGCCAATGACGACTGCTGGCAGATTCCGTCGATTCCCGTCCACGGCCCGGACGATTCAGTATTGAAGAAAGCGCTGGAGCTGTCGGCAACCGGCGAAATTCCGGTACTGCTCTATCACGGGGTGCCGGATATCCTTCATCCGTGGGTTGACACGCCTTCTGATGTATTTGAGCACGAAATGCGTTATCTCGCGGCCGAAGGATGGACGGCGCTGGCGCTCCGGGACATAACCAGTCTATGGTAATAATTTAATATTCCGCATCGGGTAGATCGGGCAGGATTACCGGCAGGCCGTCTTTCGGACTGATGAACGAGGAGACCCCGTGCCCGTAGGCCTGGAACAGCGATTCCGGCGTTAAAACCGCGTGCGGGTTGCCGTCGCCAAGCACATTGCCGTCTTTTAACAGGATGATCCGTTCGCAGACCCGGGCGGCCATTTGCACGTCATGGGTTACAATCAGGATCGAGGAGCCCTTTTTCCGCTGCCAGTTGATCAGGGCTTTTATCACTCTGGCGGAATTGCCGATATCGAGATGCGAAGTCGGTTCGTCCAGCAGCAGCAGGTCTGGTTCCTGGGCCAGCGCCGTGGCGATCATAACCCGCTGGCGTTCGCCGCCGCTGAGTTCACCGATCGCCCTCCCGGCAAAAACTGCTATATTCAAATCATGCATGGTGCGCGCAATCACTTCCTTGTCATCATGGGTCAGCCTGGCGAAGCGGGAGATGCGGGCCAGTCGGCCCATTTTCACGACCTGTTCAACGGTGAACGGAATCGGCGCATAAATGTTCTGGGGAACGGCGGCGACCAGTCTGGAACGCTCAAGATTGTCATAGGACTGGATCGGTCTGCCTTCCAGCATGACTTCGCCGGATGCGGGTTTCAGATAGCCGCAGAGGATTTTTAAAATGGTGGATTTGCCGACGCCGTTAGGTCCGACTATCGCCGCGACGCTGCCCTTGGGCAACTGGAAGTTCACCCCGTTCAAAACCTGCTTTCCCGGCTGGTAGGCAAAGGTTATATTGATCGCCGCAATTAAATCTTCGTTGCAATTCATCCTTCCCA
>CAIJKT010000485.1 GCA_903821255.1 uncultured Lentisphaeria bacterium
TACCTGAAGGGATGTAACGAACCGGCAACCCAAAGGCATCCGGGAGAATCGCGAAGATGCAAAGGTTATTTTTGAACGGCGCCTTAGCTCAACTGATATTGACGACCTGCCAACTGCTTTCGGGGTCCCGTCCAGGCATCTCCAGGCCGGCATAAACTTCCCATAAATGCCGGGCGAAACTGCCGTTGAAAGAAGGCTGGCATTCTTCCGGGATTGTAAAGGAATACTCCCATTCGTATTCCTCATTGGCGTCAAGCCGCTGCGGACCGTCAACGGTATAGTCTTTCACATAGTTGTCATGGGTGTGCTCAATATTAATGCAGTCCAGTTGCTGCGAGGTCATGTTCTGAAACTCATAATTCGGGATTTCAACTTCTTCAAAAGACCTGACTTTCAGATAAACCCGGTCTATGTTTATCGGTTCAGCGCCGACAAACGCCCGGATGACAACCTGGATTTCATCGCCACGCGGACCGCCGTCACATTCGATTACAATTTTGGCCCATCCGCCCGTCAGGGTATTCTTAAGCTTGGCAAAAAAGCTCATAGCCGGACTCCTTGCTTTAATATGTTCTCCTCTGCAATTATGAATATCATCACATAAAGCTTTTTCAATAGCGCCAACGCGCAATACGGGATTTTCTGTTCAAAAAATACGCCTTGACCGGTTAAAGCGGCTTCGGCAGCAGCATGGAGAGTTCGGGACGGATTGCGACCTGGCCGTGGCACAGCGCCAGCGAAAGCGCATCGGTTGAATCCAGCGGGATGTCGGCGACATTCAGCCGGAATGACGCCGCCATCATTGCGGCGACCTGCTCTTTTGACGCCGAGCCGTTGCCGACCGCGGCGCGTTTGGCGTTTTTCGGGGAGTAGGCATAGACTGGAATCCCGTTTTCGGCAAGCACGGTCAGGATCGCCCCGCGGGCCATGCCCAGGATGATCAGGGTGTTGACGTTCTTGCCGTAGAACGGCTGTTCGATGGAGGCGACCTCGGGTTTGAAGGTGGAAACCAGTTCGCGAATGCCGCCCGCCAGGCGGAGCAGGCATTCGCAATGAGTCAATTTCGGGCTGTTCCGGATGACCCCGCAATCAATGATCGACGCCTTGTCGGCGGAAGTCATGCTGATGACGCCGTAGCCGGTGCATCGGATGGCGGGGTCTATGCCGAGAATTATCATCAGTTCAGCCAGTCCTGACTTCCGCAGTCATGCGGAAATTGTATGTTAAGTTGTTTGTATTAAACAACTTGCATTGTCAAGTTCCGGGAATCTTAAAAGCTCTAATTGCCTTCGGCGTCGAGCTGTTCGAGGATATCCGGGTCAATTTCGCTGTTATAGGTGACGTTCTGAACGTCATCCAGGTCTTCCAGCTTGTCAATCATCCTGAGCACCTGACGGGCAACGTTGATGTCTTTGATTTCGACGACGTTTTCCGGCTTCTGCATGAGCTCGGCTTCTTCGGTCTTGATGCCGGCGTCGGCGAGGGCTTTGGTCACGGCTTCGAAACAGTCGGTCGGGCCCCAGATTTCGGCGACATCTTCGTCCACTTCAATGTCTTCGGCGCCGGCGTCGAGCACAATATCCATCAGTTTGTTTTCATCGGCGTCGGGCCCGGTGATGACAAAATGAGCTTTGCGGTGGAACATCCAGCTAACCGCGCCGGAGCCGGCCATATTGCCGTTGCAGCGGTCGAAAACCATGCGGACTTCGCTGGCGGAACGGTTCCGGTTGTCGGTCAGGCATTCAACTTTGAATGCGACGCCGCCCGGGCCGTAGCCTTCGTATACCAGTTCTTCGTAATTGACGTCGCCGAGTTCGCCGCAGCCTTTTTTAATGGCGCGGTCAATATTGACATTCGGCATATTGGAAGCTTTGGCGGCCAGCAGCGCGGCGCGCAGCCGCGGATTGGCGTTGGCGTCGCCGCCGCCAAGTTTGGCGGCAACCATGATTTCCTTGCCGATACGCGAGAAAATCTTGCCCTTTTTCTTGTCGGTCGCGGCCTTCTTATGCTTTATGTTTGCCCACTTACTATGTCCTGACATATCTACCTCATTTTTGATTTTTTGTAAAAATATGTAATCAATACTTTAATCTCGTTTTATTAACAGTTCAAATGAAATGTGTTAAGACAATCACGAGAAAATTAAATTTTCAATCCTGCCCCGAATCCCGGTTCCGCATTTCCCGTTTCCCCGCTTTCAATTGTAAATTTCCAGTCAGGCTTAACCACAGAGGCACAGCGCCACGGAGAAAGCATTTTTTTCATTTTAGAACAACCATTCCGACACTTTGGAGTGTCGTCGAGCACAACGTTTTTCAGTTTTCATAACAACTCCGACACTTTGGAGACCTGTTGAGCACAATGCTTTTCGACTTTCTCTCCCGCATTCGCGGGACCCGCA
>CAIJKT010000486.1 GCA_903821255.1 uncultured Lentisphaeria bacterium
ACCGATACTGCGGAGCTAAAATTTACAGTCAGCATTCTGCGGAATGGCGAATCTCCGGATTAGCTGGCGGGCTCGGAGTTGTCCGAGAGAACTGCGCTGCCATTGACTTTTTTTATCACCACAATGCCGTCTATCACTTTCCATTCCAGATTCAGCTTATATTCCTTATTAACGAAGGATATTATTGAATCCAGGACTTCGCCCATCGGTTTCTTTACTCCGGCGTCATCGTTGACATCCACCGCGATGCCGGGCAAACTGTTTACCTCTGCCGTTAAAAATATTTTGATGCCGGTCAGTTCAGAAAACGCGCTGGCGCATTCTCTTAAAAGAGCCTGATTCAGACAGCCTTTGACTTTTTTCTCCCGGAGCAGCCGGTAGGTCTCCGCGTTGATTTTATCATCCGGATTGGTTTGAGGGACTGCCCGGACTGAAAAGACCAATGCGCCCAATATTACCAGTGCAATCAGAGCCTTAACATGCATTTTCATATTCATCCCTTACCTCCTGTATCATTCTCTCCCTGCTGATTTTCCGATGAAGAACAACAATGCCCGCGCCAACCAGCAAGCAAAATCCGGTATCGCAATAAAAGGGGAGCGGCGGCAGGCCAAGCCGCAAGCCGTGGACTCCGATGATAACCCCTTCAACAATACTCAGCCATCCCAGCCAAGGGATGAGCGCCCGGTATTTTCCGGGATTATACGCGGCGGACGCAAACATGCAGCCAATCATAAAAAATCCGCCGCAGGCCATCCGGAACCAGTAGTTCAACATCGGGTCAGAACCGGGATTTCCGGCGCCGAGTTCCTGAAGATACTCAACGGCAATGCTCCACGGGAGAAATACGCCGACAATGCATATTCCCCAGCTCAACGCGCCAACCATAAGAAAAATTCTCAATAAACGCATATTAATGTTCCCCATACTAAAATATGCCCCGCGGCCGGGCGAAATGCAAATACATTTTTCGTTTGACCGGGGTCCGTCCGTCTGAAAAAACATTGGAAAATGATGCGGATGAACGGGAAAAAACATTGAAAAATGATGCGGGTGGAGTAAAATGATTGTTTCGATATTTAAAATGACAAACGGGCGGGCAATAATTTGGAAGCGGCGGAAAAACTGACACTGGAGCAGCGGTCCGGGGCAAAGCGCGACTCGATAAAATCAGCATGTTACGGGGCCTTGTCTTCGGTTATGATCCAGGACAGCGCGATCATCATTCTGTTCGCGACGATCCTCGGGGCCGGCGACATGCTGTCCATGATTACCACCTCAACCCAGGGAATCGCCAGTTGCCTGCTGCTCGTGCCTGCGGCTTTCCTGTCGGGCAGGCTCGGCTACAAGAAGACCATTATGCAGTTCACCGCCATCGGAGCGGTCATGATTATGCTGCTGGCCGCCTGCCCCTGGTTTCACGGCTATGCCAAAGCCGTGCTGCTGCTTTCCATTATCATGTTTTCGGTCTGCATGACGGTGTATGCGGCGGCCTGGTTCCCGCTGCTGGACGGTTTTCTCGTAAAGTCTGACCGCAGCGATTTTTTCGGGGTAATGCGTTTCAGCTGGCAGACCTTTGCGGTAATATTCTGCTTCGTCTGCGGCCTGATCATCGGGAAAAATCCTGAAATCTGGATGCTTCAGGTCATCATCGCCGTTTCCGGGCTGGGGCTGCTGGGCAGAATGTATTATATCGGCCGCATCCCGGACGGACACCAGGAGAAGGAGAACATCTCGTTCACGGAAGGTATTTCCGAGGCAATCGCCAACAAATCGCTGGCCGGTTTTTCGGTATATATCTGCTGTCTCTATCTGGCGGCATACTCCACCCCGCCGCTCACGTTCATCTACATCAAAAAATCGCTGCTGGTCGCCGACAACATCATCATCATCATTTCCTCGATTGCCCTGGTCGGCACCCTGCTCGGCTTCCTTACCGCCGGCAAAATCATTGACAAGATCGGCATCAAGCGCATGCTGCTGTGCATTCATTTTTTCTTCGCGTTCGTCAATCTGACACTGTTTTTTATCGGGACTTACTCGGTCTTCAATTTAATCCTGATCACCGCCCTGCTGGCGACCTACGGTTTTGCCGCCGCCTGCTCTTCAATCGCGATTTCAACAGAAATGATGGAACTGGCATCGCCGAACAACAAAGCCATGTCCATGGCCTTCTGCGGCAGTTGTTTCTCCGCCGGGACCGGCGGTTCGCGACTGCTGGCGTCGCTGATTCTCGGCTCCGGCATGCTGGCGCCGGAATGGTTCATCGGCACGATGAAAATATCGCATTACCAGACGCTGTTTCTGGTCTACGGCTGCGCCATCCTGTTCGTCTGCCTGCTGCTGGTGCTGGTTCCAGCGATATTTCCGAAGGGCAATTACCGGTATATGCCGAGCAGTTAGGAGCCGTACAAAAATAACCTGTACATCTTCGCGCTTCTCCCGG
>CAIJKT010000487.1 GCA_903821255.1 uncultured Lentisphaeria bacterium
AATCAACTATATAAGCATTGTTATTCTCAAATTTAAACACTATACGCCAGTTGCCGGATACTGTCACCGACCATATATTGTCCTTTTTCGGTTCCAGCAGATGCAGACGGGAACCTGGAAAATCAACATCATCAACAATTGTCGCCGCGTCAAGCAAATCCAGAATTAATTTCAATTTGCGCGCATGCTGATGTTGAATTCCGCGCCAGTCATCATGCTCCCAGTACAGCTTTAAACCCTTATGCTTAAAACTCTTTATCATTGTTAATCCTTAAAATCAACTTTATTTGCTGAATAAGTGTAACCCGTAGAGTTACAAAAAGCAAGATGGATATCAAAATAATTCTGTCTTTTTTATATATAAGTTCATATTCATTCTCTAATGCTCTGAGAGTTTCAGGCATCCCATTTCTTTTTTATCTGGCGGAGATAGGCGGGATGGCGGTCCAGGTAGAATGACAGCGCTCCGGCAAAGTTTTTGCCGATCACGCCGTCAACCAGCATCTGGCTGATGTCTTTTTCGCGCTTCAGGATGAATTGTGAACGGATCAGGATGCGGCGTTCCTCCTGTGACATTTCATGTATGATAATACTCAGCGCATTGCCGGCCTGCGGCTGGTACATCCAGAAGTAGAGCAAGTCCAGGGCGTTGACTATCATGATGCGTTCCATATCCTGATTGTCAATGGATTTGACCAGAGTTTTGGGCGATTTCAGCATTTCCAGAACGTCATCTTCCGGGAACAGCACTTCCAGCCTGGCGTAAGTGCCGAAGAGCTGCGCCAGTTTGCCCCGGTAGTCGCTGAGCCGCAGACGGATATTCTTCATGCGGTCGGCGTAGCCTTCGATGACTGCGGCCACGCAGTCCGAGGCTGCTTTGGAGATGACTGCCGCCCACTGCTGGATGATGCCGGCCGCATTGGCGACGCCGCATACGCCCAGGAATGCCGCCAAAGCCGTGCTGAACAGAATGGACAGCAGAATGGCCGGACCCGCGCGGAAGAGATTGCCGATAACGGCGGTTTTGGGCAGGCCGCGGAACAGATTGTGCCCGGAAATATAACAGCCGTTGACGAGAGCGATCACCGAATATACCGCTATTGGATTCTTGTCGGCGGTGAGGCCCATGCCTTTGTTCAGCAGCAGCGTTTTCACACACAAATCCAGCAGCGGCACGGAAATGCCGGTATACATCAGCGAGTCGGCGATGCGCTGCCAGCTGATGAAGTCATTCCATTTGAGCAGGTCGGAACGCCGGCAGCCGCCGCCGCCCAGTACCGCCTGGATGATGTTGCGCACTCCGGTGATGCCCAGCCAGATGAAAGCGCCGCCGTAGGCCAGCAGCCACCAGTCGTTGGTAAAGTAAAAAGAGAGGAACGCCGGGATGAAGCCCGTCAGCACCTTGATCGCGATCCGCAGATTGGAATTCAGGCAGTTCCAGTAGTCCACAAACGAGTACGGATGAAAAAGGGACACCCCTTCATGGGCCGGTTCGTCCCAGTATCCGCCGAGCGAGGCGATGTTGCTCTGCTGTCCGATTTGCGCGGCGCTGTCCTCGAACTGCCATTCGTCTTTTCTGGACAGGCCAAGCCCGAACGGGTAATTGAGGCGCCGGAACAGCGAGTTCAGCACATTGAACCATTTGCAGCCGGAGGCATATTTCGTGTACTTGGAACAGCGGGTGACTCTGGCTTCGACCGGGATGACTTCGCGGTTGCGGTCGCGTCCGCTCAGTATCCGCCGCCGCTCACGCCACGGCAGCGAGTCGGTGATGATCATCCCCATCCCGTGCAGCCGCCGGTAGCGGCCGGTGGAGTCGCTGCCGAGCCGGGTTCCCAGCGGCGCCCCGGCGTAAAATTCAATCAGGGCCGGAATGTTCCGCAGGATGAGATGCAGTTTTTCCAGCCTCGCCTCCCGGTGCGGATCACTGGAGTGTCCAACCCGCTCAATGGTTTCGCGGATTATGTGCTTCAGCCTGACCACATTGCCGTGATTGATGGCCTGGCGCAGCGCGTTGATGGCGGCGATATCCGGACAGTTGCCGCTTTTGAAATCCTTGAGATTGAAAATTTCGAGATGCGTGACCCTGCCGGCGCAATCATAAATCACTTCGATCACGTCTTCCAATGTCAGCCCGCTGAGATTCAGGCAGAGGCGGCAGGCCGACGGCAGCGCATACAGTTGTTCGGACAGCTCCCGCTGCGGGAGCCGCATCACCGGCGGCAGTTCTGAAATGTTCTCCGGCATGGCGCCGCATGTCCCGCCGGCCAGATATTGATCGTTGACGAACTCCGGCGACAGCAGGGCTGACTGTGCTTTGATTCGCGCCAGCTCTTCAGCGGAACCGTTCAGCAGGTCAAAATCCTCCAGCCGGTGACGCAGCAACGGCGCATACACCCCGTAGATGAATTCCGACAAATGCAGCATTGACGGCTGTCCGGCGCCCACCGATTTCAGGAAATCATCTTCGCTGAGCTCCGGGCAGGCGACATGAAAACAGTCATTCATCTCCAGCCGGGCGGCGGCGTTAAAATGTTTGAACTGCGCCATGACCTGACGGGTTCTCCACTCGCTGGCGGCGGCGGCCCCGGCGAAGAACGCTTTTACTTCCGGCTTTTCAAGAAACGCCAGGAAATTTCCAGTTGACGAGAATCCGCGCGGAGTCCAGATCATATCCACAAATTTGCCGCGCCCGGCCGTCGAATATTCCACCCCGATGCGGATGTCAATGCCCATGATCTCCGCCGCCTGCAATAACTCGCGCGCCGCCAGCGGCGGCACGTAACTGTAATAAATCACCTGCAACTGGCGGATGCCCTTGATCCATGCGTCCATAATCAGATGCGTCGGCGTCTTGCGCCCTTTGGTGTTGGCGTCATGCACATGGTCGTCAAACGTGGTCTGATTCCATGCCTCCGGCATCTCCAGCAGATGATAGCGCTGCAACTGGCGGCGGATGAAGCGCGGCTGCCCGATAAGCGCGATGCGCAGTTCATGCGCCAGCCGGAGCTGCCGCGGATGATCCCCGTTCGAACGGATCAGCATCTTCATGATCTGCAGCAGCACCCGCGCCGTATTCATTTTCAGCGAACTCGCATTGCCTTCCACCACTTCGTCGCGCAGCGATTTCAGCGCACTGATCCGGTCATCCACCGCCGCGGCGCCCGGCGCGGCCGAATCCAGCAGCTTGAGCATGGCGTAAACCAGCCGGATCTCTTTCCGCGCCGCCAGTTCCTTGATCCCGCGCGGATGCAGATACGGCTCGAACAAACGCCGCAGATGTTTCTGCGGATGCGCGCCGCCGATAATCTCGCTCAGCGCCTCCACCAGTTCGTAGTCGGCCTTTTCATACTGCAAAAATGTCAAAAATGGTTTCACGGTCATCCTGCTGTGTAACTGAAATTTGAAGACACATTCCGGCTGCCCCGGCTTTTCGGAGCAGACAATGAATCAGTCGAAGCATAACAATGAATGCTTAATCAAAAGTTACAACCGGATTCCCGGAAATTTTATGTCAAAATGCCGGAACGGCTCCGATTATCCCGGCAAGCTGGACTGAGGAAGCCGGGGTAAGCTTTAGCGCCGGCATTTTCTGTGCTTGCATAATATTATCTGTCCGGCTATATTGAACCTGGAAACAAGCGTCGGGGGAGTGGTAATCAAAAAATGATAATGGCAGTATTGTTGATAATAATAATTTTGGGAACAGTCTTCTTTTTCCCTTTTTTCGCCGGTTTGTTAATTAGACTGCTCTGCAATAATAGAACTGTAATCATTTCCTGCAGATTAACCATTTGCATACTGTATGGAATATTATTAATATGGAATCACTATAATATGGGTATTGACAAAATTATAAAGCAATATCCTTTAATAATAATTCCGGAATTTATTCTATTTTTTAGCCTCTTCACCAGAATTCGTGGGTAAAGGTTGGTTCCGGGAGTTCTCCGAGTTGATGGTATAAGCATATTTTAGCGATTTTAATGGTTCTGAAGCCAAAAGATTTTCTGATGGTCAA
>CAIJKT010000488.1 GCA_903821255.1 uncultured Lentisphaeria bacterium
CCATAAGACCCATAAGACCCATAAGACCCATAGGCCCCATTGTTTCCGCCCCACTCCGACACTTTGGAGAGTTGTTGAGCACAATGCGTTTTCGCAATCTGGGAATCCTGAGAAATCTGGGAAGCCTGGGAAGTCTGGGAAGGCCGTCCAAGACGGACGGCACTACACCAAACCCATTTTGGACAGCCCATTTCCTTCCCGCATTCGCGGGAGCCCCCCATCAGCCCATTGCCTTTTCTCTGCGCCGGCGACCCCCACTCCGACACTTTGGAGAGTCGTTGAGCACAATGCTTCTCGCTCTGCGAGAGAAATTCCGATCCCCGTCCGGGACGGACGGCAATGCACCAAAACCATATTTTGGACACCGCCACCGCACATTCTGGACACCCACCGTGTATGCCGTTTTCAACTCTTTCCCCACTTTTCTCGCTTTTCTCGCGTTCCGCTGTTCCGGCAATCATTCCGGAGACTTTGGAGTGTCATTGAGCAGAGGCCTCGTCGTTTTTCGGCATTTGCCGCCGTCCTGGCGTTCCCGTCACTCCCATTATCCCCAGTCTTCAGGTCTCCAATTTTTATATTTTGCCAGTGCATCAAGTATCTACATATAGTAAATTTGTCAACAAAAACTGTGCATTAGATATGTAAGACATTTGTATACAGTATCTTATCGCTTGGAAAATGATAAATTTTACCGGTAAAAATATACGAGTCTGCACCGTAAAACGGCAGTTTCCAGCACCGCTGTTGATTCCTTGCCTTTATGGGGTAAATTAGGGGGAGTTTACAATTATGTGAGAGATCAGGATTTTAAAGAAAAGCGCCAAAAGGAGTGTTTTCATGCTGAAATTCCCAAACATGATTATGGTTATCGGCCTTGCCGTGATATTGCTGGCGGTGTGTTCCGGATGCAGCAGTGTTCCCGAACCGGATTTCCTCGCGGACGCGCCGATTGGCAATAAGGAATACCGCGAGGCTAACAAGATGAAACACAAAATAATAAGTGAAGAGAGCGCTGGATTAGGATGGAGTTATCTAGGTAGCTATTTCAACAAAGATTCTTGGATACCTGAATCCTTGATTCCTTCAATTAACAGACCCAATATTGCATATGCGATGGAATGTTTCAATTATTGTTGGTCTTTTGACCATGAAAACTATCAGGCTTACTGGGGCGCAGGGGTGGTTCGTGGTGAACAGGCAACTTTTACCGACGATCCGTTGCTCACAGAAAAATATTTGAAACAAAGCGTCGAGTTTATGCTGATGGCGGAGAAACACCATGTCCCTGCTAATCAAACTAATAACCTGAACCTCGATTTGGCCAATTCTTATAATGGTTTGGGCGCTTTTTATCTGCAAACATCGAAAAAAGAATTAGCGGACGCCAATCTTAATTCCGCACAGGCGCTTTTACTTGATGTCACCAAAAAGGAGCCGGAGAACGGACGGGCATTTTATCTATTGGCCGTGACATCTTTCTATCAGGGGAAATACGCCGAGGCGAAGCAACTGGCGGAACAGGCTCAAAATAAACATTTCAAGGTTCCGGATGATTTTCTCAAAGACCTTGCAGGCAAAATTGCGGCATCCGCGCAGCCTGTGAAAAATTGAATATGGCAGGAACGATTGCAGATGAAGATACTTCCCGCAAATACTCCGGATGAGAGTCCCCGACCCGGGAGCGCCGGTCGTCTGACCGGCTTTAACAAAGGCTGGTACAACCACGGTTGTCTTCCGCATTTCGATCAAGGCAGCATATTTCAAGTTATAACCTATCGCTTGTCCGACAGCCTGCCGTAGGAATATTTAAAGATCTTGCAAGTTGAACTGGAAAGCCATCATAACGAGAGTATGGAAGCGGACCGCCGGAAAGAAATCGAAGAGTTACTGGATAGAGGTCATGGCTCATGTGTGCTCAAAAATAAGGAATGTGCGAAGATTGTAGAAGAGAACTGGCAGCATTTTAACGGTGTGCGTTATACATTGACCGCATATGTCATCATGCCCAATCATGTTCATGTGATGATTAATGCATATCCGGGTTTTGAGTTGGGGAAAGTGGTTAAGTCGTGGAAGAGCTATAGCGCTAAGAGCATAAATGAAGCTATGGGAAATGCCGGGAGATTATGGCAGCACGGCTATTGGGACAGGTATATCAGAGACGAGAAACATTTTTATCAGACGCTTGAGTATATCAAGAAGAACTTCAATAATGGCGGAGTATTGCTGGGATAGCAATAGCATGGCAGACGTGAATTGTAAATCCCGGGAGCGTCGGG
>CAIJKT010000489.1 GCA_903821255.1 uncultured Lentisphaeria bacterium
CATTTTCATGAGTTTGGGAAACGAGTCGAACAGCACTGCATGGCGGACATGGACATGCCGGAACCGGAACACCGCATGGCGGCTGCCCGGTGCTTTCAGCGCCCGCACCACAATCGAGAACAGCAATATAAACGTCTTGCCCGAGCGCGAGCCCCCGAACAAGAGCAGATTCCTGACCATCCCCCCGATCAGCCCGAGCGCCGTCCGCTGGTCGTCCGTAAATTTAAAGCCTGTCATAAGGTTAACTGAATCCTTAATTTTGAGAAATAGTTTCCCGCTTTTTAATTTTCACTTTTCAACTTTTAATTTTCAATTAGTCTTTTATATATAGTGATTTTGTCAATTCAATTCGCTGTAAATTATTAAAGGATAAGAATATAAATGAGTTTATTCACGGAATTAATACGGACATGACTCCTGCCTGTTGAAAACCATTGAAACAGCCAAATTGTGATAATATTGATTTTTTTTAAGCAATTTTGTTGACAGGGTATTGACAAAATTCAATCCTTGATGTAAAATCTAATACAACGATGTATTAGAAAATCTTTTGGGACGCTATATTATGAAGCCAAGTCGAAAAGTAACGGTTAATGATGTTGCGCTGAAGAGCGGAGTGTCAATGTCTTTAGCTGCTGCGGTATTGCGCAATGCGAAAAGCAATATCGGCTGTACCGAATCCACGCGGGAGAGAGTTTTAAAGGCGGCAAAAGAGCTGGATTACAGTCCGAATAAATTGGCGCGTGCGATGAAAACCGGTATTATACCGCAAGTCGCGCTGTGCCTTCATCATGAAAAATCTGATGAAGAGCTTAATTTATACATACACGATTTGCTGCCTGGCGTAGCGTTTGCCTTAAAGCCGAAGGGATTTAATGCGACCTTCATTCCCTATGACTCGATCAAAGATTTTATTGAACAGACTCAAACCCTTGCCGACAGCAATCTCATCGGCGGTATTATCACCAACTTTCCGCCGGAACATGAAAATGAGTTAGTCGGGCATTTAAAAAAGCTTGGACTGCCGCATGTTTTATTTGGTAAAACTAACGATGATTCGACGCCTTGCGTAGGCATTGATAACACTATCTTCCACCAGAAACTTGCCGAATATGCTCTTGCTCACGGCTTCAAGCGGATGACAGGGATTCAGGCTAGAAAAAAAGTAAAAGATGGAATATTCTGGGAATCATTACCACTTCAGCTTCCGCCGGCTTTGGAAAAATGCGGGATAGAGAATTCCTGTTTGCAGGACCGTGGTACACTCTGTGTGGCATTTGGCGAATTTACCCGCAGGATGTTGATTCAAGAGAAAGGCATCAACGAAAAGAACATCATTTCTATTGAAGATAAAAGAAGCTTAATATCGGTTAGGCCTACGGTTTTGGTGAGAAGCAAACTGCCAGCCAGGGCAGAGCAGGCTGCTGATTTGTTGACGGAATGGATCACTCACGGCAGGATTCCGGAGCCTCGTCACCGGCAGGTTAAGGTATTGCCGGAAGATATTGAGTTTATTGTATGATTTTTTAACGATAACGGATAATGCATAACAAACTTCAAAAGAAGGAGACCGGAAATGAAAAAGATGTTTACGGGAAGAACGGAACAGTGTTCGCGGAACCGGAGTTTTACGCTTATAGAACTCCTGGTGGTTATAGCCATCATCGCAATTTTGGCCAGCATGCTGCTGCCTGCCCTCGGCAAGGCCCGCGACAAGGCCAGATCGACAAAATGTCTGGCTAATCTTAAACAAATCGGAACCGCCTCAGCCATGTACTCCATTGATAACAGTGACTGGCTGCCAATGACAGATGCTGATTCATGGATAGCCCGTCTGATTAAAAAGGGCTATATTCCGCCGCCGTTCGGCATTGCGCCAGCAGCGTTTTCAACTGTTACTTCGTCGCCTGCCGGTATTTTAAAATGTCCCTCAGAAACCAGAACCGACATTGGAGCGACGACTGAATGGAATGTCTGGAAAGGTTCGCACTATGGTATCGGATACTATTTTAGATATACTCAATCCAACATTAATAACGGAAGCTATTGGGGCAATCTCAAACGCATTCCAACCAAATATATGAGTAAGGCGGCGCTATACGCCGACAAAGGGGCAAAGTATACGGAACAATTTACCGGCGAGACAGGCAACAGCGACATGTTCCGGCATGTAGGTGGTGTAAATGTGAGTTTTGTAGATGCTCATGCGGCGTGGAAATCCCGCCTTAAAGTTCCAGCTTACGACTTGCTGTCCAGCGGCAGTTGGGCAGGTGATCCTTTCTGGCTGACATTTTGGAACCTGAAATCTCTTGGAGGTTCCGGCACCTGGACTGAAACCATTAAAGACTAATATAATTATCGCCACCATAAGAATTATAATAAAGGACCTATTATCATGCTTGATTCCGGACTGAAAAAATTGACGCAGGAAATAATCTGCATATTATCTGCCGCGGTCATCACATCCGCCGCAACAGCCGGCGATACATTTTCACCGCAGGCCTGTACCGAACTGATCAGGACGGAACCGTATAAATCAAAAGGTTTGACTCCGGTGGAGTTAAAAACGGTGGAAGGACTGGAGCCGCAGATTATCGCGCAAAACGGAGCCGCCAAAATGAAGATCGTGATACCGCCGAATTCCGTTTACTACAAAGAGGTGGCGGCGCTGCTGAAAGAATATCTTGACCAGGCAACCGGGGCGAGTTTCCAGATAATTACTTCAGCTCCGGCGGAAAACGCGATCTTTGTCGGACCGGTTGATCTGCCGGAATTAAAGCTTATTTCAGCCAGAACTGAAAAATTACCCGCCGAAAATTTCATTGTCGAAAGTTTTGCCAGAGGAATCGCGCTGAGCGGTAACGACCGTGACCGCGCCTTCAACATCAAAAAGCCACTATCAGTGGGTAATCTCAATTATATTGACGGCATGCAGTATTGCAGCCGCGGCACGCTATTCGCGGCGATGGATTTTCTTGAACGGTTTGCCGGGGTGCGCTGGTACTTCTGGGGACCGCTGTACACCTGTGTGCCGGATTTAAGAACTTCAACGCTGCAGATGCCGGCGGTGGCCTATCAGGACGGCCCGGTATTTCCGGTTCGTCATGGCGGGTATGCTGACAGTAACAACCCGCTTAATTACAAACATCTGCCTGAGAAATATAAAATTAACGCGTATAAACGCGAGTTCTGGGAAATGTGCATGATGAAGAAAGGTGACTGTGTCGGCGCCGCCCCCAATCACACCGATTGCTACTGGCATGAATTTTACGCAGACAGGCCTGAACTGTTTGCATTGCGTGCCGACGGTACCCGCATGAACGGCGGAAATGGACGTGAAATGTTTTCTTCGCAGCGCTGCTACGGCAATCCGGAAGGTTTGAAAGAGCACCTCAAGGCCATTGAAGAATATCTGAAGAGCGGTAAAAATCCTCGCAAATTCACGGAGCGGCTGGAAAGCCTGCCTAACGATAAATACATCTACTGGGTGCCGAATGACGGTTTTATCGGGTGTCAGTGTCCATACTGCCTGAAACTCACCGACAGCGATGCGATGCCGGACAGCACCGGGTCCCGGCTGATCTGGGACTACACGGTCCGCCTGTCCAATGCAATCAAAGCGAGGTGGCCGGACAAGAAATTGTGTGTGCTGGCTTACGGCAATTCCACTGCGCTACCGCCGAATATGAAACTCCCGGACAATGTGATTGTCACCACCTGCATTGAAGCAGATATTCCGGCGTGTTTCATGAAAGAACCCGCCTACCGCAAGATTAATCAGGAACGGCTGGATGCGCTTTGCGGCAAAACTGTCAATAAACCAGTATTATGGCTGTATTATCCGCATTTGCCGTACCAGATCAATAAAATCCCCATCCCGTATTTCGCTCCGCATGTCCAGGTGGAATTTCTGAAAACAAACCGGAATAAAGTCCAGGGCGCGTTTTTAAACAAGGGGCTGCTTGCGGATGAACTGAACGGACAATCAGTGTATGTATACTGGAAAGCGCTCTGGAACCCGGATTTCAACGTTGATGAATATCTGGCTGAATATGCCGCGCTGATGTACGGCCCGGCAGCGGTTGAAATGAAAAAATACATGGATCTGGTTATCAACCGCTGGGAAAGAACCAGATGGTCGCAACTTCCGTGCGTAACTTATAATCTGTCTCAAACAATCCCGGCTAAATTGTACTGGGATGAAACTTATCCCCGCGACATCCGCGATCAGTTGCAGAAAATTTTGCAGGAAGCATTGGTGAAAACTACTCCGGACTCAATATATTACGACCGGATAAAGATCATGATAGACAGCGCCGCATCGTTTTTTGCTGAAGGCAAGATCGCCGATGAGACAATTAAACCGGTTGCTGACTGCACTGTTTTTGCCAATCCTCCTGTTATTGACGGAGAACTCACAGAGTGGGGTGCGGTCAAGCCGCTGGAATTGAAAACATGGATGGGCAAAACGGCCGCGGAAAAAACCGAAATCTTCACCGCGTTCGACAAAGAGAATTTTTATATTGCCGGAAAAGTAAGCGAACCGGATAAGATGGTGCTGCCGGACGGAAAAAGCAATAAAGACAATATCTTCAGCAATGACGCAGTGGAAATATTCCTGTGCAGCGAACAACCGGGCATGGCGGAATCACTGGCGTCTGTCACGGAACAGTTCTATCAGATTGTCATCAATGCCAAAGG
>CAIJKT010000490.1 GCA_903821255.1 uncultured Lentisphaeria bacterium
CGGAGGAAACATGCATGTGTCTTCCGGAGGGAACGCAACCGGTTCACTGACAATTGCCGGTGGACACATTGTTTTGGAGAATACCGCATCTATCAGCGGTTTGACGATGATATCCTATGTTCTGACCATGGCTAAAGCCAGCGAGGTGCTGGTTACCGTCAATGGCGGGAATTTGGGTACTGGCATTACCGTCTATTCATTGAATTTAAACAATACGGCTGCAGGCTCTTACATTCTAGCCGATGGCGTCGATCTGACAGGCATGAGCGGCAAAACATTCTCCGTCACGGATAATGGACAAAACGTAAATGTGCAAGTCGGCTCCAGTTATACTTTTGCAAACGGCGATAAGCTTTCGCTCAGCCTGACCGATGCAGTGACCGACCTGTTGACGGCAATATTAACGGTCGATGCATTACCGCCGTCAACACCAGACGCTTTGAACAGGACGATTACCGGAAACAGTGTGACCTTTGACTGGAATGACTCAACTGATACAGATAGCGGCCTGAAACATTACGAAATTAAAATTGACAATAACAGTAACTTCAGCAGTCCGGAATATTCCGCATCCCCAACCTCTAGCGCATTCAACATTAATAGCATGGCTGATGGCATCTACTACTGGACTGTACGCTCTCAGGACAATGCCTGCAATTATAGTGCATGGAGCGCCGGCAGCGAATTCACGGTGGACACTGCCGCGCCAAATGTTCCAGTCGGCTTTGCAAGCACTGTCAACGGCAGCAGCGTAGCCCTCGATTGGACAGATACCGGCGATGCCACCAGCGGGGTCAAACTTTATGAAGTAAAAATAGACCAGGATATCGATTTCAGCAGTCCGGAATATTCAGCATCGCCTGCGATCTGCGCCGCTAACATTAACAGCCTCGCGGACGGAATCTATCACTGGGAGATACGCGCCCAGGACAATTCCGGTAACTATAGTGCATGGAGCGCCGGCAATGAATTCACGGTAGACACCATTGCGCCGACTGTTCCCGCAGCTTTGACCCAAACCCTTACCGGCAGCAGTGTAGCATTAGACTGGGCGGATGCTGCCGATGCCACCAGCGGCGTAAAGCAATACGAATTTCAAGTGGATAACAACAGCGATTTCTCCAGCAACGAAAAATCAGGAATCACTGCCATCAGCACTACTAATGCAACTGACCTTGCCGGCGGTACTTACTACTGGCGTGTCCGCACTCAAGACAACTCCGGTAATTGGAGTACCTGGAGTGCAGCATCAAACTTTTTTGTGGAACTGACTCCACCGACCGTCCCAACCGGTATAAAGCAAACTGTCACCGGAAGTTCAGTGGCGTTTGACTGGGCGGACAGCGCGGACAAAAGCGGCATCAAACAATATGAGGTACGTATAGACAACAACAGCGATTTCAGCAGCCCTGAATATTCAGAACAGGTTGCGGTCAGTCAGGCGTCCGAGGCAAACCTCGCTGCCGGAACTTATTACTGGCAGGTGCGTTCTCAGGACAATTCCGGCAACTACAGCGCATGGAGTAAATCATCTTCATTCATCGTCACGCCGACGGACACTGCCGGAAACGATTGCAGGACGGCTAAAAATATCGGCGACGGCGTGGACAACTGGGTGGGATTCGGCGACCCGGCTGACTGCTATAAACTGACGCTGGACAGGAACGGAAAATTGACCTTGAATCTGACCGGTTTAAGCGGCGACGCCAACCTTTCGCTGCTGAATTCAGCAGGCAAGGTTCTGAAAACCTCTGCGAATAAAACAAACGCCGATGAAGCGATTACCGGCTTTGCCCTGGTTAGCGGAATCTATTACATCAATGTTGCTCCGGTCAAAGGAGTAAGCAGTGCCAGCTACACGCTGACCAACAGCTTTGATCCTTTCCCTGACGATAACGCCGGCAGTACTCAGTCTACGGCGAATGTCATTGGCGAATTAGCCGACAAAGTTGCTGTCGAACGCGCCGACTGGACAGGTTTCGGCGACCCGGCTGACTACTATAAACTGACGCTGACCAATAATGGAACGCTGAGCCTGAACCTGACCGGCTTGAGCGGCGATGCCAACCTCTCGCTGCTGGATAGCAAAGGCAAGGTGCTGAAGGCTTCTTCCACTAAAGGCCATATCGATGAAGCAATCGCCATGCCTTTGCTGGCCGGAGATTATTTCGTTAAGGTTGTGCCCGCCGACGGCGGCAAGGGCATCGTCAATAATACCACTTACACGCTGAGCAATAAGGTTGATTATTTTCCGGCGGATAACGCCGGCAATACTCAGTCTACGGCGAATGTCATTGGCGAATTAGCCGACAAAGTTGCTGTCGAACGCACCGACTGGACGGGTTTCGGCGACCCGGCTGACTACTATAAACTTACGCTGACCAATGCCGGAGCGTTAAGCCTGAACCTGACCGGGTTGAGCAGCGACGCCAACCTGACGCTGCTGGATAACAAAGGCAAGGTGCTGAAGACATCCGCTAACAAAAAAAATGCCGATGAATTAATCACCACGGCTTTGGCTGCCGGTGATTATCTCGTAAAAGTCGCTCCCGCCGACGGCGGCAAGAGCATAGTCAACAACACCTACTATAACCTGAACAATTATTTTCAGGAGGAAACCGCCGGCAGTTCCTTCGCCACCGCCGTCGAACTCACTTCCGATGGAACGGTTCACGGCTGGGTGGGGTCAGGCGACAAGGAAGACTATTACAAGCTTGTGGTTGCAAATGACGGATCAACCGTAACCGGCGGGTTGAGCGGATTTGATTCAAACATCAACCTCTATGTATATGACTCCAAGCACAAGCTGGTGGCGTCTTCGGCCAAATCCGGGCTCATCCCTGAGTCAATAGACAGCGGCGCGGGAAAAATGAAGGCAGGCACATATTACATAAAAGTATTGCTGGCGGGTTCCGCCGCTACCGGGTATGACCTGAATTTCAATCTTACCCAGCCCGGCAGTCTCCGGCTTTTCAGCACAGCCGGCACATTGACCGGCTGTGCGGATACTGCACTGACAGGCGGCAGCGACCCGCTGAAAAAAAGCAATGGATTGCTGGCCAACTGATAACGGAATAAATTATCTCTGAATGAACAGCGGAAAGCAAGCAGCACAGAGGCTTGCAATTGACAAAAACCTATAAGCCATTTTATAGGTACTCCGTGCGGCAATGCCAGACGGAAGGAGCGAAACAGACGAAGCTGCACGCGACTGCAAACTGACAGGAACAACCGAGGTATTATCTGGAAATAGGAAATATTGTATCTTGTGTCTTTGAATTGTCTTTAGACTTCATTGCGAGCAGCCATGCGGCCAGAAAAACAAGGATATCTCCGATAATATTGCATAGGCGCATAGTCAATGCAAGACATAGAGCAACACCCTCGCCCATGTCATCTTCAAACATTTTCACGGTAAGCGCTTCTCTGATTCCTAATCCGCCAGGTGCTCCTGGCACCACAAAACCGATCAGCCAGGCTAATGTGATTCTACTGGCATAACGATACCACGGCAGCGTTGAATTTGCATTAAAAACCATGTGAACCAATAGCCAGGTCAATATCCCCATAACTGTGAATATAAAAAGAAACTGTCCGACTCCGTAAATAATCCGGGACGGATTAAGATATGCCTGTTGTGAAACAACCAATTTTCGCACACGGGTGCTGGATATTGCTCCGAACAGAATGCCGGTTGCAATTATTACAGCAGCAATCAGCAGCACAAAAATAACGTTCCGGTTAACTGCAGGCAGCCATTTACTGATTGAGTTAGGAGCAATTATAATTTCCAGCGATGCCATTAATGTGCTTGAGACAACGCATAAAATAATTTCAATGAAAGTTGTACTGGCGACAGCAGCCGCAGGAACTTCGTATTTGGCGCCAAGAGCAAAACGCCCAACGTACTGAAAGACATTTCCAGGTAAATATTTAGCAATCTGGGACTGCCCGAGAATCATGAATGATTGCCGTAGAGAAATATGGACTCCACCGCCATGCAGCAGGCATCGCCAGATATTAGCCCCGACAATCCATTGGGAAAAATAGAATAGAATCAGAGCGACAAGCGAAACTGCGGCACCAACACTGAACACGATACCATGAAATCCGGAAGCTTGCTTAAAGATGGCATTCCCGAGATAAATGAAAGACAGGAACATCAGCAATCGTCCGAACCAGTGAATTAATTTTTTATTGAATTTGATGCTCATGTAATTATTTCTTGCACTTGATAAACTGGCTGACTCCCATAATCGGAAACAACTGTTTCTGCTAAAAATTTTTAATATAATTTCCCCAGGAAAATTTATCTTTGGTATGAGCGGCATTCTCATGAAGTTTTTTCAGCGTATCCCTATCCAATGATTTCAGAATCGCCTGCGCAAGTTCTTTCGAATTGCCCGGCTCCACTAACTGCCCGTTTATTCCGCATTCAATTACTTCATCCAGACTGCCAACCCTGGTGGCTATAACCGGTTTGCCAAAGCCGTATGCGAGCTGGCAAATGGCGCTGCCAGTCGCTGAAAGATAAGGCTGAACCACCAGATCAGAAGCAGCAAAATATCGTCCTATATCTTCGTTCGGCACATATTTATCAATAATTATGACATTTCCCGCGATACCAAGCTGCTGAATAATTGCCAGATATACTTTTTTATCATCCCAGAATTCTCCTACAATCAATAGTTTTACTGCAGGACGCGAACCGAGTATTTCGGGTAATGCTTCAAGAATTACCGAAAGCCCCTTATACTGACGAACGAAACCGAAAAATAACAGCACCTCATCATCCTCATTCAGTCCGATTTCCCTGCGCGCCTGTACGGTATCAGTTTCCTGAAACTTCAAGTCTTCAAAAGACGGCATAAAGGACTTGATAATTTCACCATCCCCAAGCATATCCCGCAGCTTAACCTTTTCAGAGTCCGCATGCACGATAAATTTCTTCCCAAACTTAAACAGATATTTGGTTAACAAATATTTTATTTTATTTGATTCATGCTCCACGACGTTGTGACAAATAAAAGTGATCGGCGCATGGCATTTTCTTTTCATCAGTTGAATGATACTCCAATATGCCGGAACCCAGAAAACCACCCACCACTGAATAATAATCTCGTCAGGATTTATCGCTTTGATTCGCTTGGCCGCCTTTAGCCAGGTTAACGGATTAAGGGAGTCTATAATATATTCAACATTATTGCTTTCCAAATATGACTTGCTGGTATCTTTGTCAGTTTCACCCGGATACAGCCACGCGGGATACTGCCTCTTGTAGGAAATTAATACAACCTCGTTCTCTTTCTGCAAAAAACGATTCAACATAGTGGTATGGTGCGATATGCCTCCGCGATACGGCCATGTTGGACCGATGATGACTATTCTTCTCTTCCTGTCCGCCATTTTATCCTTTATCGCCTGCTGTCAGTTTGTTTTTGCGCTGGTTATACTGAAGTTCCTCCAGTAATTTACGATTAACAGAAATCAAATCGGCAATAAAAGCGATAAG
>CAIJKT010000491.1 GCA_903821255.1 uncultured Lentisphaeria bacterium
ACAATACAATTAGCGTCCGGGCAAGTTCAGTTTTGTTGATTAAAAGCATGATTTAATTCCTTCTGTTATGGTTTTGTTTTAAGGATTCTTTGCAAATCCCGTTTATTTTCTCAAGTTTTGAATTCAATTTGGCATTATCCGTTTCCGTAGTATCTGCGGCAATTGCTTGTATCCTGATCAACGCCCTGTAAAATCTGTTTCTTTGCCTCACTTCTCCGCTTATCTGTTTTTTATCGGCAATAGTTGTAGCCATGATGAAAAATCCTTTACATACATTCGTATCTAACATCATCATCACGGTCTTTCCCTTTTACATCTTCGAGGAGTGCTGCTTTGACATCAGGATCAAATGGAACTGTGATATTCCTGCCTAGTTCACTATTCCATTCCTCGCTGGTAGGATTACTGTCGATAAAGTCCAGGATAGCTCCGACTTTGACCGTAAATTCGCCGTCACCATAGGCCCCGAGGCTAGTATAATCAACCAGAGCATCGCACACACCTCCAAGTATAAAGGAATGGTTGCGGGAAATCTTTTTAGTGATCTTGTAACAGTCCTTTTCTGTTTCTGTGTCAAAGGTGGATTCCAGCACACGATAAGCTTTTACGCTCATATCAATCTCCCTGTTGGATGATTAGTTTCTGTTGTTCAACGATTTCCATTAGCCATATAGCGGTAAACTCTGCAAGTTCCTTCTGCCGCTTCAGATTTACCTGTTCGCCAATGACTTCCTGATAAACCCCGACATAATCATTTCTGAAGCTCAACGGGTAAAACTCGTGATCGCATTCGCCAAAAGTCATTTCAGGGTCAGCCATCAGGTCGCCGTTCTGTTTCCCATAGTGCGCCAGCGAATAAACTGCGGTAAAGCCTGGCTCGTCGGTAACTTTCTCCATAACCAGCGGCATGAAAATTCCGGATGCATTGTTCAACTTCAAATAACCGTCGTCCAGTTGTGCGATTAATACTTCCATGATCGCTTTCGACTTTTCATTAATTTGATACATCGCTTGAATTCCTTTCTTTTTTTGGGGATTAAAATGAAAAAGCCCATGGCAGTGCATTCCGCACTGCCATGAGCTAACGTTCATCTGGTATTATGCCGAAATCAGAATAGTTTTTAAATTATAACGAATGTCATTTTCCTTGAATTTAAGCTGGATAATTCAGGGATATTTCGGGGCAGGAGTATTCAATTTCCGCAATGTGGGTAACTCTATTGGAGACATGATAAATGGTATTCTTGTCTTCGATAAAAGATAAAAAATAATTAATCTCAGAGGAATAATATATGTCTAAAATTTATTGAAAGACAAGTAAATTATATGGAGTACAAGTTATCTAAAGACAAAAAGCGTGAATTAGGCTGTCTTTGTCCGTTGAGACACAATGAAATACAGAATTCCATACACTCCTATGTTTTTTCCATTGAAAATCCGCTAAATCATAATAATTTAATTAATTATTTGAACTTTAAAAGGGTTATTAACTTGCTGGACAGGAGGCATATGATAGGCGAATCCTATCAGTTCGCCGAGGT